>SHWT01000039.1 GCA_009693715.1 Chitinophagaceae bacterium | reverse complement strand
CTGACGATATAGCATCTTTCATGTAAGTTGCAAAAATAAATCCCGCTCCAGCACTTGGCGACAAAACGTTTTCGGTTTCTGGAATAAAATCAACCCAATTTTCTTGACTTGGATTACTTGCATCTACACATACAATTCTTTTGTTGGGGGCATTAATATTGGTAACGATATACAATTTTGAACCTAAATTATCAACCACATCGACATCAAAATCAAAAGTGTTTACAATGGGTATAATTTCCGAATTAGGATTCTCTAAATCCTTAATATAAAGTTCATTCCCAGAGGTAGAATTTGCTGCAGAAATAAACAAGTAGCGATCATCTTCAGAAACACCACCCCCAACATAGCGCCGTTTTTCTTGGGCTCCAAAAATAATTGCATCTGTTTTCTGTGCTGTTCCTAATTTGTGAAAATACAGTTTGTGTTCATCGGTTTTAGCCGAAAGTTCGCTCCCTTTTGGTTTTTCATAACTAGAATAGTAAATCCCTTCGTTTCCTTTCCAAGAAAGGCCGCTAAATTTAACGTCGATTAATGCCGCATCCACTTCATTTTTTGTTTTAGCATTTATCAAAATCACCGTTCTCCAGTCACTTCCGGCTTTAGAAATCGAATAGGCTACTAAAGAACCATCTTTAGAAAAACTCACCGCATCAAGTGAAGTTGTGGCGTCTTTTGAAAAGGTATTGGGGTCTAAAAATAGTTCTTCTTTCCCAGATTTATTAGCCCTGTACAATACCGATTGGTTTTGCAACCCATTATTTTTGTAAAAATAAGTGTAGTCACCTTCTTTGAATGGTGCGGAAATTTTCTCGTAATTCCATAGTTTTTCCATTCGCTCTTTGATTTTATCTCTAAAAGGAATTTTAGATAAATAATCAAAGGTTAATTTGTTTTCTTCTTTAACCCAAGAGGCCGTTTCAGAAGATTTATCGTCTTCTAACCAACGGTACGAGTCATTAATTGTAGTTCCGAAATACGAATCTATGGTTTCTTTTTTCTTAGTTTCGGGATACGCCAACGGTTCTAATTTTTGATTTTGACAAAACGAGGCTATTGAACTAGTTACAGCCATTAGGGCTATTATTTTTCTCATTATAGTTTAGCTTTATTGTACAAAAATAACATGTTATTTTCTAAATATTGAAATTTATTCCTAATATAATATTTATTCCGATGTTTGAACCCCGCCTGTTTTCAATCGAGACAAATAACATATATTACATGTTCTCAAACACATAAGGATTTATTTATATTAATTGCTTTTAATCAGGCGACATTTTTAGTCTTTTAGTAATATCGACTTTTGTCCAGAAAAAAAGGCACACTATACGTGCGCCTTTAAAACATAAAACAGTTTTTTTATTGAACTGTTAAATTAAAAGTTCCTTCTACATCAGTGTTCCCGAACGCATTAGTGATATCGCCAGCAGCTACGTTTGCCCCAGATTTATTTGGCAGATGTCTCAATGTGATTTTTAGTGTTCCTGATGCTGCTCCAGTTGTTGTGAAAACTGATTGCAGACCAATTGGTTTACCATTTACATCAAAATTACTAGAAGCCATTCCATAAGTAAATGTGTTTAAAGTTCCCGTTTTTTGGTAAAAAATTTGATGCTCATCACCCTCAGTAAGAATTTCAGGGGTTATATCTTCAATTGGGTTTACCGCTTCATTTTTAAAAGTAACGGCGCCGATGTACGTTTTGTTTTGCATAAAATTTCCAGATACTGTAGTTGTAGCAGCAGTTGGGCCTTCGCCATCTAAATCTTTGTATATCAAAGTGATGTTCGTGCCGCCTCCCTGAGGAGTAAATACCGCTGTAACTGTTGTGATTAATTCTTCCTCGTTTACAGGCGGAGTGTCGTCCTTGCTACAAGAAGAGAAGGCTAATAAAGCCCCTAATGCTAATGTTGTAATTTTTAAGTTTTTCATTTTTTTCATTTTTAAATTAAATTGATTGTTACTGATTTTTGTTTTCATAATAAAGTTAATAATTGATTTTTAATTGAATTTGATAGGTTCTGCCTATTTCGTCTGCAAAAAAGCGTTGCCGATTTAAGTAGTCCCTATATTTTGTGTTTAAAATATTTTGAACAGAAAATGCTAATGTTGTAATTCCTTTTTTAAAAGTTTTAAATTTTATTTCAGAATATAAATTTAATAAGTGGTACGCTGGTGGCGGGGTACTGACGTCAACTTCAACGGCTATAAATTCATTGTTCTCGATGATATTCGTAGTAAAATTGTTGTTAGGAAATCGATTTTGCCTGAATACCATTTCGCTTTTTAATTCTAGTACTAATTTTTTCCACTCTTTTTTTGAAAATTTAATTTTGTTATTAATGCTTAATGGCGGCATATCAATCAAAGGTTGGTTTGCGGTAATGTCCTTCCCATTTACATAAGCAAATGAAAATAAGTGCTCCCATTGATTGGTAATATTCCAGAGGGTTTGAATATCAATTCCCGAAAGCCTAGCATTTGTTTGTTGGTATTCCCAAACTGGAAACGCACCACGAATAGTAGTTTCAAATCCTACAGGTTTTAGAAAGATATAGTTTTGAATTCTATTGATGTATGGGTTAATTTCTAAAGAAAAAAGATTCCATTTTTTTTGAATTGTGATGCCTGATTTTGTTGCCTGTTCTTTGTCTAAGCCTAAATCTCCTAATTCAATAACACCAGTCGAATGATGAAGTCCATCACTAAAAAACTCTGATGGATTCGGATTTCGCGCGGCAGTACTTATGTTCACATAACAGTTCAATTCGTTTTCAAATTCTTTTCTAAATCCAATACTGCCCGAAAAATTATTGAAAACGAAATGCGGTTTTGTAAGCCATTGTCCGCCAAAATCACCTACGATAAAATCTGAAAACTCATTCGTATAGCCTCTTTCATCCCACCTTGATTTAATATAGTATTTTGTTGCTTGTGTTTTTGAAAAATCATATCTCAATCCTGCATCAACTGAAAAACTATCTGAAAAATCCCGATTAATAATGCCGTATATGCCAAAATCGGTTTTATCAAAATTGGGGATTAATGGTCTAATTCCGGTTGCAGGATTTGCAAAATTATTTTGAATTAAAGCCGCTAAACCAGAGTTTATTGACCAATCGTGAAGATTTCTCTTGTAGTCAATATTTATACAATGGGTTTTTAACTCTAAATCTAAAGCTGCAATGTTGCTGTAATTAGCTCTACGAACATCGAATTCAAGTCTTTTATTTAGCTGAAATGAATATTGAAATGCTATTGAAGTCACTTCATTGAAATGATAATTAAAATTTAACTTTGCAACGTGGTGTTGAACATCTTGTTTAGGATTTTTAATATTGTACGTAAAATCATTGATCACGGACGGAACTTGATTGTTGATTGAATTATACAAATCGTTCACATTTCCGGTATGAGAAGCGCTTAATATTCCAATTACTGATTTGTAGTAACTATAGAATGAAGTCATATCATAGTTTTCCCCTGTGAATTTAATATCCCCAGAAAAGGCGGCTTCCCGATTGCCCGTATTTGATAATACATAATTTGGAGCTTCTTTATCACCAATATATTTTAATGTTGATAATGCGTTCCAACTCAAACCACGCTTCTTGTTTTTATGAATACTTGAACTTACGGACCCTCCATTACCATTTGAATCAAAATTTAGAATTGTTTTCCCAAAAAGCGAGTCGTTTTTTACAGAAATAGGTTCAATGATAACGATACCTCCTATAGCATTTCCACTATATTGCAAGCTTGATGCTCCTTTAATAACAGTAATTTTACCTGCGGCATTAATATCAAAATTTGGCGCGTGGTCTGTTCCCCATTCTTGGTCTTCTAATCTTACATTGTAGCTAATTACCGAGACTCTACTACCATACAAACCATTAATAACAGGTTTAACTACTATACTCCCAGACTTTAAGCTAGAAACTCCAGCAACTTCTTTCAAAGCGTCGCCTAATGTTTGATTACTATACTTCTCGATTGTTTCCATTTTTATCTTTTGTTCAAATACCGATTTATTCAAGGCTGAACTTTTTTGTTTTATCAAAACCTCATTTAGAGTTGCGTTGTTTAACTTTAAATAAAAAACCAGCTTTAAATCGTTTTTAACCGTTAGAATTGTGTCAATTGATTGATATCCAACATACGAAATATGAATTGTCGTATTTCCAGAAGGCACATTTTTAAATATAAAATTTCCGTCCAAATCAGTAGAAACCGTTTTTTTCCCAATATGAACGTGGGCGCTAGTTAGCGGAGCTTCTCCTTGTGCTAAAGTTTTCCCAATTATTGTATTTTGAGAAAATACATTAGTACAAAACAAAACAAGAAGAGAAAAAACGAGATGGTTTTTCAGCATGATTTTTTGTTAAAATATAATAAAGACAAATCATTATAAATTTGATTTAAAATGATTTGTTATTTTATGAATATACTTTAAACTAGAGGAGGAGCACGAAGCGCAAAAAGACTTCCTTTGAATAATGGGGTTATTTCCTGAGCGCAAATTGAAGAGGAACAGGATATAATGTGGGTTTTTTTAAATTGAAAACACAAAAATTTAGCTGTGGCAAAAGGGCTGAATGTGGCTTCACAAATTAAACATTTCTCAAAATCGTGAGGGTGCGTTAATTGAGCCCCTAAAGATGGTTTGTGGGAACATTCTTTATTAGAAATTTGTTTTGAAAAATGCTCATAGCTGTGCTCTGATTGAAATAGTGTTGGAAACAATATTAAAATCCCTAACAGAAAATTTATAATGACAAACTTATTTTTCATGCAATGCAAATGTAATAATTAATTAATTAATATTCTCAATAACAAGCAAATAGATTGCCTTTTTGAGTTACCGTTTATACTAAACAATTAATCCCAAAATTAATTTTTGAGCAAACTTTACTTGTGGAAAGCAATTTCGGCCCCTACCTCTGAATACTGTTTTGGAATAGGAAACGAATCTGTATTAGTAAACAAATTATCCCGTAATTCTTTAATTTCAGTTCTGTTACAAAGACATTTTTCTAATTCAGAGCGAATATCATTTTCATTTAAATTAATTCCAATAAAAACAATTTCGTTCATTCTGTCTCCAAACTCAATTGTCCAACGCTCCTCAATAATATCTTGATTGTCAACAAAATTTTGAAATTTTATTCGTTCGGAAAAAGGCATACTTGCCCACCAAACTCCAGCTCCTTCGGCTTTTGACGATCCGCCAGCTTGACTCCAATTAATGGCTTGGGCGGGTCTTGAAGCCAGCCAAAACAAGCCTTTGCTCCGAATTACGGTATTTGGAAAAGCATTGTTTATAAAATTCCAAAAACGCTCTGGGTGAAACGGTTTTTGGTCACGAAATACGAACGACGAAATCCCGTATTCTTCGGTTTCTGGAGTGTGAATCCCTTCAAGTTCTTGAATCCAACCTGCCGATGTTTCGGCTTCTTCATAATTGAATAACCCTGTGTTTATAATTTCGGTTGGGTTAACTTTTCCATATTCTGATGTGATAATTTTTGCAACAGGATTCAGTTTCTTGATGGTTGCCAATAATATTTCTTTCTGTTTTTGGTTAATTAAGTCCGTTTTGTTTAGGATAATCACATTAGCAAATTCAATTTGATCCACCAGTAAATTAACAATAGTTCGGGCGTCATTTTCGATATTCGTAGCCTTTATATCTTCCAATGTTTGAGCTGAACCAAAATCTTTAAAAAAATTAAAACCATCAACAACAGTTACCATTGTATCTACATAACTAAAACGAGATAAATCGATATTTTCGTCTTCATTTACAAATGAAAAAGTTTGCGCCACAGGAATTGGTTCGGAAATGCCGGTGCTTTCTATCAACAAATAATCAAAACGATTTTCTTTGGCAAGTTTCTCTACCTCAATCATTAAATCTTCACGCAAAGTACAGCAAATGCAGCCGTTGCTCATTTCTACTAATTTTTCTTCGGTTCGTGAAAGCGTGTTTTCGTTTCTGACCAATTGTGCATCAATGTTTATTTCGCTCATATCGTTTACAATAACAGCAACTTTTAACCCTTCTTTATTGTGAAGAATGTGGTTTAGTAAGGTTGTTTTTCCTGCTCCAAGGAATCCTGACAACACAGTTACAGGTAGTTTTTTCATAGTTTAATTTCTTGTATATTTGCTTAATGCAAATATGTTGCAAATATAACATTAATTAATTTATTGCAACAGTGTTGCGTTATTATTTTACGAAATGAAGACAACCCGAAGCACCACTGCTAAAACGGCTATATATGAATTAATTATGAATTCTGATGTGGCATTATCACATTCTGAAATTCAAAAATTAGCTGGAGATTTATGTGATAGGGTAACTATTTATAGAATTCTTGACCGTTTAGTCATAGAGGATGTTATTCATAAAATTGCCACTCCTGACGGATTACTAAAATATGCGGTTTGTCAAAAAACCGAAAAACATTCCCACAACCACATTCATTTTAGTTGCGAAAACTGTCTTTCGGTTACTTGTTTAGATGCCGTAGAACCTATATTTGAAGTGCCAGAAAATTATAGTATTAAGGGAGTTAACTTTACTGTTTCGGGTTTTTGTCCAAATTGTTCTTAGCGGCTTTACACCAATTGGTTTGCCACTAAATATTCTGCAATTTGAACTGTATTTGTAGCAGCACCTTTACGTAAATTATCGGCAACAATCCACATGTTTAGTGTGTTTTCTTGACTTTCATCTCGACGAATTCTACCTACAAAAACTTCGTTTTTTCCTTGAGCATAAATCGGCATTGGATACGTATAAGTATCATTATTGTCCTGAACTACAACTCCAGATGTAAGGTGTAAAATAGAACGCACTTCATTTACATCAAAATCAGAAGTAAATTCAATGTTTACTGCCTCGCTGTGCCCGCCAACGATTGGCACACGAACTGCAGTAGCTGTTACTTTTATGTTATCGTCGCTTAATATTTTTTTGGTTTCACGAACCAATTTCATTTCTTCTTTCGTATAACCATTGTCCTCAAAACTGTCGCATTGTGGAATTGCATTTTTGTGAATTGGGTATTTATAAGCCATTTCGCCTTGAATTCCTGCGTATTCATTTTCCAATTGCTGCACCGCCTTTACCCCAGTTCCAGTTATGGATTGATAGGTCGAAACAATTACACGTTTTACATTATATTTTTTATGTAATGGAGCCAAAACTAAAACCATTTGGATTGTAGAGCAGTTTGGATTTGCAATAATTTTATCTTCTTTGGTCAATTCTGAAGCATTAATTTCAGGAACAATTAATTTTTTTGTAGTATCCATTCTCCATGCCGAAGAGTTGTCGATTACTGTTGTTCCTGCTGCCGCAAATTTTGGGGCCCATTCTAAAGAAGCTTCTCCGCCAGCAGAAAATAACGCAATGTCAGCTTTAATGTCTACTGCAGTTTGCATTCCTACGACTTTGTATTTTTGTCCTTTGAAATTAATTTCTTTACCAACAGATTTCTCCGATGCCACAAGTATTAATTCCGTTATAGGGAAATTTCTTTCTGCTAAAACTTGAAGCATTATTTCTCCAACCATTCCTGTAGCGCCAACAACTGCAATTTTCATACTATTCTGATTTTAAATTAATTTGCAATGCAAAAGTAATTAATATTTTATTCCAAATAACAGGGCTCACAAAAAATCACAAATTGTTATATTTATAACAAAAAAGAACCACGCTCTTGGCGTGGTTTAAGTTAGAATATGCAATGTAGCGGAATCATTTTTTTAATAAGTCTCTAATTTCAGCTAATAATTCTTCTTGTGTTAGCCCTTTTTGCGGGGCATTTTCAACAACCTCATGTTTCTTTTTATAAGTATTAATTCCTTTTATTATCAGGAACAACACAAAAGCAACAATAACAAAATTAATCAATGAAGATAAAAACATTCCATATTTTACGCCGCCAAAAGCCACTAATTCCTCTATTTCAGAGAGTTTTGCAGCCTCCAAAGCGGGTTTCAAAAGAAGTGGTGTAATAACATCTTCAATCAACGAACTTAAAATTTTTCCAAAAGCGGCTCCAATAACAACCCCAATTGCCAAATCGATAACATTTCCTTTCATCGCAAAGGTCTTAAATTCTGAAAGCATTCCCATATTTATGTTTTTTAAAATAATTATTCCCGATAAAAAACCCGTTTCACCCTTTGAGAAATACTCGTTAGGATTTCATAAGGAATTGTTTCCAACTTTTCTGCAATAAAACTAACCGGCGGATTTGCACCAAATAAGACTACTTCATCGCCTTCCTGACATTTTAATTCGGTAATATCAACCATTAGCATGTCCATACAAATGCTTCCGATAATAGTCGCTTTTTGATTGTTAATTGTCACAAATCCCAAGCCATTTCCCCAATGTCTTGAAATCCCATCGGCATAACCAATAGGAATAGTGGCAATTTTTGAAGTTTTTTGAGCTAAAAATCGTCTTCCATAGCCCACGCTTTCTCCTTTTTCAATGGTTCTAATTTGTGAAATTATAGATTTTAAAGTCCCTACATTTTCTAAAAAACGTTGCTCATTCTCATCATTTGAAACGCCGTACAAACCAATTCCAAGTCGAACCATATCATATTGCGCCTGAGAAAAATTACTAATTCCCGAAGTATTCAGAATATGACGAATTGGATTTATTTGCAAATCAGATATTATTTTTGAGGATAATTTTTCAAATAAGGCAATTTGCAAAAGTGCAAAATCTCGGTGCTCCAAAGAGTCACTTGTTGCCATATGAGACAAAATACTTTTCACTTTTACGGATTTATTTTCTTTCAAAACTGAAATTAAATCATCAATATTTTCTTCTTCAAAACCCAATCGATGCATTCCGGTATCGAGTTTTATGTGAATTGGGAAAGCATTTAATTTTTTATGTTTCGCCAATTGCAAAAACGAATTCAATCCTTTCAAACTATAAATTTCGGGCTCCAACTGATGCTGAATAATTGCATAAAAACTCGAGGGTTCAGGATTTAAGACCATAATTGGCATCTTAATGCCCGAATTTTTCAACGCAATTCCTTCATCAGCGAAAGCCACTCCCAAATAATCTACGTTGTGATGTTCTAATAATTTTGCAATTTCAAATCCGCCATTTCCATAGCCAAAAGCTTTCACCATAACCATAATTTTTGTGGGTGGATTCAACTTAGATTTGTAAAAATTCAAGTTGTGACTGATGGCATTTAAGTTTATTTCAAGTACGGTTTCGTGTGTTTTTTCTTCAAGTAACGCCACGATTTTTTCAAATTCAAAAACCCGTGCGCCCTTAATTAATATCGTTTCATTCCCAAAATTTAAGCTATCAAATTCTGAAATAAACGCTTCCGTATTTTTGAAAGCGGTACAGTTTTTAAATTTGGGTTTATATTCTGAAATCGTTTCGCCAATACAAATTACTTTGTTGATTTTATTAGAAAGTATCAACTTCGAAACTTTGGAATACAACACTTCATTGGTTAAACCACTTTGAAAAATATCCGAAAGAATTACGGTTTTTTTCTTGTATTCCGTTTGAATTTCAAGGAAATCCAAGGCAATTTTCAAAGATTGAAAATCGGAGCTATAACTGTCATCGATTAGTGTTGAATTATGAATTCCATTTTTTACTTTTAATCGCATTTCAACAGGAAAAAGCAATTCCATCCGATGTTCGATTGTTTTAAAATCATACTTTAGATAAAGTAAAACCATCATACAATTTACCGCATTTTCTATTGAAGCATCATCTTGAAAAGGTATTTTTATGTCAAATTTAAAACCTAAATAATGTATTTGCAAAACGGTTTTGTCTAAAATTGGTTTTATTTTTATTAAAACATCAGCGGCTTTTTCTTTGCAGCTCCAAGAAAAAGTTTTTATTTTAGAATTTACAAACGCTTCAACAGTTTTGTTTTTATTGTAAATCAGAATATCAGAATGGGTGAAAAGCTTTAATTTTTCTTTAATTTTTTCGCCAAAATTATCAAACCCTTTATCGTGAGCGGTTCCAATATTTGTTAAAATTCCAATGTTTGGGCGAATGATGTTCTCCAACTTTTCCATTTCGTTTACAGTAGAGATTCCCGCTTCAAAAATCCCTAAGGTGTGTTTTTCATTTATAGAAATCACAGATAATGGCACCCCAACTTGCGAATTATAACTTTTCGGGCTTCTAATTATACTATAATCT
Organism: Chitinophagaceae bacterium; assembly: GCA_009693715.1. Classification (GTDB taxonomy): domain Bacteria; phylum Bacteroidota; class Bacteroidia; order Chitinophagales; family Chitinophagaceae; genus Sediminibacterium. The sequence continues at coordinate 7,411 of SHWT01000039.1, read as the reverse complement.
GGACTTAAAAGAAAGTTAAGCCATTCTTTTACAATCGTTTTTCCGTTGCTTCCAGTAACTCCAATTATTGGGAACTGATATAAATTACGATAATAGGCGGCAAATTTTTGTAAGGCAACAATTGAATTTTCAACCAAAAGAAAATTGGCTTTGTCTTTTAAATTATCAGAGATTGAGGTAACTACAAAATTCCTAACCCCTTTTTGAATTAATTCTTCAACATATACATGTCCGTTATTATTGGGGCCAATCAAAGCAAAAAACAATGTGCTTTCTCCATTTTGTAGTGAGCGACTGTCAATTGAAATGTGGTCTATTTCAAAAGAATTTGAATTTTCAAACCATTTAGCATTTATAATCGGGGCTATATTTTGGGCGCTTAAACTCAATTAAGAAGATTTGTTTTTTTTCATTTTTGTAACTTCTTCATTGTCCTGATTTTTTTTCATTGCATAAAAATAGGCAGCTCGACTTAAAGGCTCGTATTCTTCGGTTTCTCCAAGCATCACGAGTTTATCCCCGTTGGCTTTTCTAAAACTATAATTGGCTAAATTTCCTGTTCGTGTGCATACCGCGTGAACTTTTGTAACATATTCAGCAGTTGCCATAAGTGCTGGCATTGGGCCAAAAGGGTTTCCTTTAAAGTCCATATCCAATCCAGCAACAATTACTCGAATCCCTTGGTTTGCCAAATCATTACAAATTTTTACAATTTCATCATCAAAAAACTGCGCTTCATCAATACCAACTACATCGCAACCCTGTGCTAAAATTGCAATATTTGCGGCAGCAGGAACAGGCGTTGAGCGAATTTCATTGGAATCGTGCGAAATCACCATTTCATCGTGATACCTTGTGTCTATTGAAGGTTTGAAGATTTCCACTTTTTGGTTTGCAAATTGCGCTCTTTTTAATCTTCGAATAAGTTCCTCAGTTTTGCCGGAAAACATCGATCCACAGATTACTTCAATCCACCCAAATTGTTCTTTATGATTTACTGTATTTTCGAGAAACATTTTTTTACTTTTCTTGCTCTTAAAATGAATAGTTTTTATTACTTTGTAACGCTAACAAACCGACATAAAATTTTTATACTTTTACGTCGTTTCAAATGTAGAAAATTTTTATCAAAGGTTACTTCTTCCTTTGCCTAAATAAAAGATAAAAGGAGATATTATTTTAACATGAACACTCTTACATAATATAATTTTAAAGTTATGAAAAAAAAGTTGGAAGCTGATTTAATCAGTATCGCACATCGAATTTTAAAGCTAAAAAACAAATCAGAACTCGCTCAATTACACCAGGAAACACAAAAATTGTATGAGAAATTGTCTATTTTGAAATTTGTTGAAGATAATTTTTCGGATGCAAAACCAACAATTGGCATTTCAAACATTGAAGAATTAATACTATCCGCATTTGAGAATGAAGAAATTATTGACGAAGAGCAAGTTGTTTTAGCTTCGGCCGAAACAGAAATTGAAGGGCTTTCTGAAGAAATTGAGGACGAACCGATTTTAATTTCAGAAAAAGAAGTTGCTGAAAGCGAAGGAATTTTTTCGGAAGAAGCAAAACAACCAATCGACATATCTGATGATAAAATCGATTTTGAACCACATTTTGAAAAATTCAAACAAGAAAAAGCTAAATCGAAAAAATCCAAAAAAGAAGCCAAACAAATCTCTTTTGAAGATATGTTAGATACAAATTCAGATCTAATTTTTGAACGTTTACAAAGTATCAAAGTTTCAGAAGAATCAGAAGTTTTCCCAATAGCAGAAATCGAAGTTGAAGTAGAAGAAGTTTCTGAAAGGGAAGTAGAATCACTTTTTTTACCTGCTTTTGAAATGACAGCTCCTGAAGATCCTGAACTTATTGATGAAGAATTAGAAGTAAAGAAATCGGATTTTTCAAAGGATACTTTTCCTAAAACAATTTCGTTTGGATTAAATGATAGAATTGCTTTTGAAAAACAATTATTTGGAGGAAGCAGCGAAGATTTAAACCGTGTAATTTCGCAATTAATCACTTTTGATACTTTTGATGAAGCAGAAAATTTCATTGAAGACATGGTAAAGCCAGATTACAATAATTGGGAAGGCAAAGACGATTATGTTGCCCGCTTTATGGAAATCGTAGAAAAAAAATTCGTCTAAATTTTCATTTTCATTTCAAATTAACTTGTCGATAATTCTTTAAATTACTCTGGGGTGCTTTAAATTTATTTAAATATGTCAAAATTATATATCGTTCCCACGCCCATTGGAAATCTCGAAGATATGACCATTCGTGCAATCCGTATTCTAAAAGAAGTTGATTTAATTTTGGCAGAAGACACTAGAACAAGTGGGAAATTGCTAAAACATTTTGAAATTGTAACACATATGCATAGTCATCATATGCATAATGAACACAAAACGATTGAAAATTTAATTTCAAGATTAAAAGCCGGAGAGACCATTGCATTGATTTCAGACGCAGGAACACCAGCAATTTCAGACCCTGGTTTTTTGTTGACCCGCGCTTGCGTTGAACACGGAATCAACGTCGAATGTTTGCCTGGAGCAACAGCATTTGTACCTGCATTAGTAAATAGTGGGTTACCTAATGACAAATTTGTATTTGAAGGATTTTTGCCTGACAAAAAAGGCAAACAAACCCGATATTTAGTGTTAACCGAAGAAACAAGAACGATGATTTTGTATGTTTCGCCACATAAATTACTAAAAACCTTAACGGAATTTATCACTTATTTTGGTGAAGACCGACCAATTTGTGTTTCTCGAGAATTGTCAAAGTTACACGAAGAAAATATTCGCGGAACAGTTAGAGAAGTGCTAACTCATTTCGAAAACAAACCGCCAAAAGGGGAAATTGTGGTCATTGTGGGAGGGAAACCTTCTAAATAAATACGGAAAAAGTTCAATAAATAAGGAACCATTCAAAATCAAATTATATGCGTTGGACTTTAAAGCCAAAACCCGATTCTCAAAAAGTTACTAAATTGGCGCAAGCCTTAAATGTTCAAGAATTTGTTGCCACACTTTTGGTGCAACGCGGCATTGAAACCTTTGAAAAAGCAAGAGATTTTTTCCGCCCAAAATTAGAACATTTGCACAATCCGTATCTGATGAAAGATATGGATAAAGCCGTTGCAAGAATTGAATTGGCGATTGCAAATCAAGAAAAAATTCTTGTTTTTGGCGATTATGATGTCGATGGAACAACCGCAGTTTCATTGGTTTCATCCTATTTAAAAACATATTATCCTACTGTTGCTACATATATTCCAGACCGTTATGACGAGGGTTACGGAATTTCTTTCAAAGGAATTGACTTTGCCGATGACAATCAGTTTTCATTAATTATTGCCTTGGATTGTGGCATAAAATCTATAGATCACGTGGCTTATGCCAAAGAGCGAAACATCGATTTTATCATTTGTGATCACCACCGACCAGGAGAATTTTTGCCGGATGCAGTAGCGGTTTTAGACCCAAAAAGAGACGATTGCTCCTATCCATATGATGAATTATGCGGTTGCGGAATTGGCTTCAAGTTGATTCAAGCTTTAGGCGAAAATAGAAATCAAACAATTGAAGATTTAACGCCCTATCTCGATTTGGTAGCGACTGCAATTGCTGCCGATATTGTTCCAATGACAGGGGAAAACAGGGTTTTGGCACATTTTGGATTACAAGTTATCAACTCAGATCCACGTCCCGGAATTAAGGCTTTGATCCATCAAATAAAAAAACAAACACTCGACATTACGGATGTTGTATTTATAATTGCACCAAGAATAAATGCCGCTGGGCGCATAAAACACGGCAATCACGCGGTTGAATTATTATCGGAATTTGATTTTGAACAAGCACAACAATTTGCTTCAGAAATTGAAAAATACAATTCTGATCGAAAAGAATTAGACAAACAAATTACAATTGAAGCGCTTTCGCAAATAGTCGAAAATGAGGAAATTGTTGGATTTACAACCGTTGTTTATCAAGAAGATTGGCATAAAGGCGTGATTGGAATTGTTGCATCAAGATTGATAGAAACGCATTATCGACCGACTTTAGTTTTTACAAAAAGTGGTGACAAATTAGCAGCTTCGGCACGATCTGTAAAAGGGTTTGATGTCTATAATGCTTTGGAAGCATGTTCGGAACATTTGGAGCAATTTGGGGGTCACATGTATGCTGCCGGAATGACATTAAAGGAAGAAAATTATCCCGCTTTCAAAAAAGCATTTGAAAAAGTTGTGTCAGAAACCATTCATCCTGATATGTTGTTGCCTGAAATTTCAATTGATGCAGAAATTGATTTTACAGAAATTACACCCAAATTAATTCGGATTTTAAAACAATTTGAACCTTTTGGCCCATTAAATATGACGCCAATTTTCATTTCAAAAAAGGTAAATGATACGGGTTATCCAAAAAAGATGGGTTCGGAAGAAGCACATTTAAAACTATTTGTAAAGCAAAATAATTCAGAAGGAATTGCGGCAATTGGCTTTGGATTGGGGAATAAAATCAATTTAGTTACCGATAAAAAACCTTTTGATGCTGTATATTGTTTAGATGAAAATGAGTGGAATGGCAAAGTCTCCATTCAATTAAGATTGAGAGATATTAAATAATCGTTTATAAAGAATATGAATAAGAATGATCCTTATGCGGCCTTGCGTTACAAAGAATTTAATGTTTTTTTGTTACTTCGGTTTGTTATGGTTTTTGGATGGTCGATGCAATTCATTGTTATCGAATGGGAAGTGTATAGCTTAACAAAAAGCGCCCTTTCATTGGGAATTGTCGGCTTAATGGAAGTCATTCCTGCAATTTCAATGGCTTTGTTTGCAGGTCATATTGTAGATCAAAATGAGAAAAAAGGATTGTTGTTGAAATGTATTTTAGGGTTTTTACTAATTAGCTTCGGATTGTTTCTATTGACTTGGCCGCCTTTTAAAAGCAACTATTCTTCAGAAGAGATTTTATATTCGATTTACTTTTTAGTGTTTCTTGGTGGATTGGTTCGTGCCTTTTTAGGACCAACAATATTCTCGCTTTTATCACTAATTGTCCCAAAAAAAGTATATTCAAATGCTGCAACTTGGAGCAGTTCTGTTTGGCAAATAAGTTCTGTTTTAGGGCCTGCGTTTGCTGGATTTTCAATAAATTTAATTGGCGTTCATTGGTCAATGTGTTCTGTTTTGGGGTGTTCTGTTTTTGCATTAATAGCTTTAAGTCAAATTAGTACAAAACCAATTCTAAACCCTAAAATTGGCGAACCGATTATACAAAGCTTGAAGGAAGGCATTAAATTTGTTTACAATAACAAAACCATTTTAGGGGCTTTATCATTGGATATGGTAGCGGTACTTTTTGGCGGGGCAGTGGCGCTTTTGCCAATTTATGCTCAAGATATTTTGAAAGTTGGTCCTGAGGGATTTGGTTTTTTACGCGCTTCCCCGGCTTTAGGAGCATTTATAATTATGTTTATTTCTGCGTATGTCCCTTTGAATAAAAACGCAGGAATGAAGTTGTTATTTTCGATTTTCGCTTTTGGGATTTGCATTATTATTTTCGGGATTTCAACAATTTTTTGGCTTTCCGTAATAGCCTTATTTTTAAGTGGCGTAGTAGATGGAATTTCGGTTGTAATTCGTCAAACAATTTTACAGTTAAAAACACCCGATCATATGCGAGGAAGGGTTGCAGCGGTGAATTCTATTTTTGTAGGATCTTCTAATGAACTTGGAGCTTTTGAAAGTGGGGTAGCCGCAAAATTGATGGGGACAGTTTCTTCTGTAGTTTTTGGGGGAACGATGACGCTAATTATTGTCTTATTTACAGGTTTTGCATCACCAACATTCAGAAAATTAGATTTACAAAAAGACATTGACGAACATGAAAAATAAACTTATTTTTCAAACTTCTTAATTTCAAATTTTTCTCCATCAAAAACCCCATAAGTAAAATGCCCTATCCAATCGCCTAAATTTACATATTCTGAGTTTTCTTCCAAAGAGATTTGCATTGGTAAGTGACGGTGTCCAAAAACAAAATAATTATAGTGTTTTGTTTCTAATTTTCTTCTAGCATAAAGTGCCAACCATTCATTTTCTTCACCAAGGAATTTAATGTCTTCATCGCCAGAAATCAGTTTGCTTTTCACTGATAAATATTGGGCTAATTTCACACCAATATCAGGATGCAACCATCGAAATAAAGCTTTTGAGTAAGTATTTGTAAAAAACCGTTTCATTCTTTTATACCCATTATCTCCAGGTCCTTTTCCATCACCATGACCAATTAAAAAAGTTTTATTCCCAAAAGAAAATTCTTTATTTTCATGGTAAACAGCTATATTAAGCTCCTTCTGAAAATAATCATGCATCCACAAATCATGATTTCCAACAAAGAAATAAATTGGGATTCCACTGTCGCGAATTTCGGCTAATTTTCCTAAAACCCGAACAAATCCCTTTGGGACTACTGTTTTATATTCAAACCAAAAATCGAACAAATCCCCCAATAAAAAAATCACTTCCGCATCCACTTTAATTACGTCAAGCCATGCCACAAATTTTTGTTCTCTCGGAAAACTTAATTCAGGAGTTGGCGCGCCAAAATGTTGGTCGGAGGCAAAGTATATTTTTTTATTTGAAGGCTGTTTCATGTTGCGAATTAAAAATCAAAGATATGAAATGCAAAACATTTATGGGTATTTATTATTTCAATTCATACACATTGTTATCCCTTTTCACGTCTGCCATCAAGCCGCTTGGGTCAATTGTAATTTTCTTAATTGTGTTTTTAGGATTCGAAATCGCAAATTCATAATTAGGATTTCCCCAAGTCCAATCGTTCAAAATTGTTCTTTTCATTGCTGGATTTGGATTGTCTTTTACGAAACTCATCAAGCGCAACGGGACATAAAAACTTTCTTTAGTTCCGTCTTTATATTCTATCTCTAATTCAATTGGCATTGGCATTCTGCCTATTCTTTCTAATAAAATTGATGTTTTATCTGAAATTTCCGAAACTTGTTTAATTCCGTAATCAATCGTGTTGGTAGTTGTAGTCCAATCCGTTAAATACCAATCTAATTCAGCTCCCGAAACCCTTTCTGCAGTTCGTTTTATGTCATTTGGCGTTGGATGTTTGAACTTAAATTCCGAATAATAACGTAGAATTGTCTTCATCAAGTATTCCTTTCCAATTAAATAGTCCAATTGCGTCAAGAAAAGTTCTCCTTTGCTATAAGACGAAATGCTATAAACCCGATTTTCATCAAAGCGATCGGCGTGCGTTCCTTGCGGTTGTTCTTTACCAGAATTTGCCATATTTATATAGCTTTTATAACTTCCTTCAAATGGATTTTCCGCTTTATTTTCCGCTAA
>SHWT01000038.1 GCA_009693715.1 Chitinophagaceae bacterium | reverse complement strand
ATATGTAACCCGCCTGTAGGAGAGGGCGCAAACCTAACTCTGACCTTTGAATCCATGCTATAAACTATTTACACAAAGATAATATTCAATTGGGCAAAAGAACTATTTATCTTTGGGTATGTATTTGATTAAAACACCTTTTTGGCTTAGGGCAATTTATCCGAATTGCATTTGGCGAAAACCTGCCAATGAAAAGGTGATTTATCTCAGTTTTGATGATGGTCCACATCCTTGTGCTACGCCTTTTGTGCTAGAACAATTAAATAAATTTAATGCCAAAGCAACTTTTTTCTGCATTGGTAATAATGTACTTTCCTATCCTAATATTTACGAGTCCATTTTACATCATGGTCATGCGGTAGGCAATCATACTTACGATCATTTAAATGGATGGAAGGTTGGCGCAGATGATTATATAAATAATATTAAAAGTGCGGCCAGTTTAATTGCTTCAGACTTATTTAGGCCACCCTATGGTCGCATCAAACGTTGTCAGATAAAAAGTATAAATTCAGATGCCAGTTTGCCACAACAAATAATTATGTGGGATGTGTTGAGTGCCGATTTTGATACTAAAATTACAGGAGAACAATGCGCTAAAAATGTAATTAAAAATGCAGGGCCTGGTTCTATTATTGTTTTTCACGATAGTGCAAAAGCTTGGGATCGTTTACATATTGCCTTACCATTAGTGCTTAATTATTTTAGCACATTAGGTTATCGATTTGAGGCCATTACTTCTAATTAATTAGGTGCAAAAAAAAGCCAAGGTAGAAACCTCGGCCGTATAATCCGTACCCTATAAAAAACCTTTTTGTATTTAGATGGTGTTAGCTACGGCTAACTAAAAACATAACGATATAAATTCCTATTTTAGTATGCAGAGATTAAAAAAAAGCATTGCTTTGTATCAAATTCAGCTTGTTTATGCAATTTATTGACACCCATGCCCATGTATATTCGGAGGAATTATTACCTGATTTGAACCAGTTAATGCAAAATGCGATTAGTTCAGGGGTCAATAAAATTTTCATGCCTGCAATTGACAGTCATAGTTTGGAAGCAATGCTTTCGGTGGAGCGGGCATTTCCTGAAAATTGTTTTGCCATGATGGGTTTACATCCATGTTATGTAAAAGAAAATGTTCAGGCAGAATTAGCTATTGTTGCAGATCAATTGTCGAAAAGAAAATTTCCTGCGATTGGTGAGATTGGTTTGGATTTTTATTGGGATAAAAATTTTGTATCGCAACAGCAGCTCGCTTTTAATACACAAATGCAATGGGCCTTAGATTATAATTTACCTATTGTTATTCATACGCGTAATGCGATAGGCGAAACCATTGAAGCAGTAAAGCCATTTGCTAAAAAAGGTTTGCGTGGTATTTTTCATTGTTTTAGTGGGAGCAAGGAATCAGCGGAGCAAATCATTGGCATGGGATTTCATTTAGGTTTAGGGGGCGTGCTTACCTATAAAAATGCAGGGGTTGCGGAAGCAATCAAAGATATTCCTATGGAGTGGTTGGTATTGGAAACGGATGCGCCTTACTTATCGCCAGTTCCTTATCGTGGTAAAAAAAATGAGCCGGCTTTTATTATTGAAGTGGCAAAAAAATTAGCAGAGATTAAAAATATTCCATTGCATGAAGTGGCAGCTATGACTACAAAGAATGCAGAGAAGGTGTTTCTCACTCCTGATGCAGTAATGCTATAATTTCTTCTACCATTTTTTTTGATCCTATATAAAGGGCTACCCGCTCATGTAGTGTGGTGGGGGTAATATCTAAAATATTTTCCTTACCTGTGGAAGCAAGTCCACCAGCCTGCACTATTAAAAAAGCCAATGCGTTTGCTTCAAAAAACAATCTTAATTTTCCTAGTGGAAGCTTGGTCGTGGGCGGATATAAAAATACACCACCTTTAATTAAATTTCTATGAAAGTCTGCGACTAGAGATCCAATATATCTTGCCGTCAATCTTTTTTTTCTACACTTGTCTAAATAAGTGATAACGCCCTTTTGTGTAATATCATCCAAGAGGCCATCATTGATGGAATAAATATTCCCATTTTCAGGACATGACATATTTTGATGTGATAATACATATTCACCTAAGGCACTTTCGTATGTAAATCCATTAACACCCTGGCCAGTTGAAAAAACCAACATAGTTGAAGGGCCGTATAGTATATAACCCGCTGCAATTTGATTCCGTCCTTTTTGTAAAAAATCTTTTTCACATAAGGGTTGATCTTGCGGTGTTTGCTTTTTAAAAATTGAAAATATAGTTCCTATAGATACATTCACATCTATATTGCTTGAGCCATCGAGTGGATCAATGGCTACGATATATTTTCCTTTATTCTTTAAATCTATAAAGCTTTCTGTTTCTTCAGAGATGATTCCGCAAGCTTCTCCTCCTTTTGATAAGGCACGCGTAAACCTGATATTCGCTAATAAGTCTAATTTTTGTTGTTCGTCACCTCCTAAATTTTGTTGACCCATATTCCCCATGATATCTATTAAGCCTGCTTTATTTATTTCACGATTAACCACTTTAGAAGCAAGTGCAATGTCTCTTAATAATTGGGATAATTCTCCAGCCGCGTTAGGGTATTGATTTTCATTGCTCTTGATGAACCTATCCAGTGTAATCCCAATGGGTAAGTCAATTCTTGATTTTTCCATAAGTGTATATGAAACGTAAAAGTATGACAAAAATCAAAGTAAATATAAATAGGGGGGATGGCCGACTTCACTTTGTTCGTCGGCATCCTTAGAGTTATGAAAATAAAACAGTAACCCATCGGGCGCGAAGCGCCCGATGGGTTTTTAATCATGCTACTTCGATACAAAAGCAAGCTTTCTACCTCGTAACATAATTAAAAACCCACCCTGGTATAAATGAATCTTTAGCCTTTTATTTAAAAGAGTCCGATATCGTCAAAAAATACTTCAAAAATCTTTCCGCTATATTCTTTTAATTCGATTGAAGAAATAGTTGCCGGATTACCAAGGCTAGACAAAGGCACTTCTATCTGTGTCCAAACACCTAGGGTAGAGGGAAGGGTTAAAGTATAAGTTGCTGTTGAGCTTCCATTTATAATGACTCTAATTTTATAGCCGCCAGAATTGGTACTACCATAAACAGAAAATTTAACGGCGGTATACCCTGTTGTGCTAACAGCAGGGGTTGCTTTCGTTAACCTAAAACCACCAAAACCAACGGTGTAATTGGTTTTTATTGAATTGGTGCCACGAAGCACGTTGTTCGTATTGGTAAGTGTTACGGTAGTGCTATACGAGGTATTAGACCAGCCAGTAGTAAGCGCATCGGCAAAAATCACATAGCCTAATCCATAAGAAATAGCCGATTTGGTTGTACCAGAAGGCGTTGTTATAAAAAAGTAGCCTCCTGTAATGGTGGAGGGGATGGTTACCTTTATTTGGGTTTTTGAACCAGATACCACTGCTAAATTTGTGGTATTTAATTTAACACTTGTTACCCCTAAAAAATAATCACCAGTAAGTGTAACTTCAGTTCCGGCACCACCAGCACCTGGTGTAAAGGAAGCGATAATAGGGGCTGGCTGTAAAATTTTAATACTATATACCGCTTTACCGTATTTAGTTGTTATTGTAATTGGGTTATTAGCTGGGTCTGGTAAATTAGAGGGTATTTTAACGGTTACGGTTGTGTCATCTGAACTAAATAAAGAATCTGCCGCAGCAACAGTACTAAATTCTACTTTTAAAGTAGTGCCTAGGTTTTGACCCTTAATAATGATCCAGTCTCCGAATACAACAGAAGACAATGCTAATCCTCTGTTGTTTAAATCGGTTACAGCATTAATGATCGGCGGTAGTGTATTAAATTTAGGCGTATAATCTGTATAATTTTCTTTTTTACAAGAAAAAAACACAAGCATCATACCAACTAAAAGGCCTCCATTTGAAATGCGCTTAGCTATTTGATTAAAAGTATTTGTATACATAAAGTTTATTTTAAAGATTTTACCAACCAGGGTTATTGGCAGGAATTAAGGTGTTTGAATTAATTTCACTTTGAGGGATAGGCAATAATAAATTACGTGTGTTTCTTACTTTAGTAATATTATTTTGTCCAATACCAATTTTATTCATGACTTGTAAATAAACGCCCCAACGCATTAAGTCATACCTTCTTATACCTTCAAAAACAAATTCTCTTGCTCTTTCGGCTAGTACAAAACTTCTAAATTCATCGCGGGTTAAATTAGCAGGTGCTGTTTGTGTTTTAGCTCTTGTACGAATGGTATTTAAGTTAATATATGCCTGGGGTGTAGGGCCATTGTTAATTTCATTATCTGCTTCCGCAACAATCAAATACATTTCCGTGTAACGTATCATTGGGAAATGCGCATCGCTTCTTGAAACGGTAGGATCAGCCACATCACTATACTTAATGGTGTAAGCGCGATCATCAGTGGCTGGGGTGTTTGCATAAGTAGCCCCATTGATAACTTTATAATTATAAGACTGCCAAGATGGATAGAAGTATTTGGTTCTAGCTGCATTATTCATTTCATAATTATGTACAACCCCTTTTAATACACGAATGTCTGTGGTATCATAATCATTATAATGATTGTTTGTAAACCACATAGCGCCTCTTCCAAAAGTAGAAAATGAAGACATGTAATTATGTAGTTCATTTACAAAACTACTGCCACCCAATGCTTGTAACTCCCACATATGCTCTGTCTTATTTCTTCCTGCTTTACTCCACATATCCGTCCAATTGGCAAACATTGAATATTCATTGCTTGCAATCACTTCTAATGCTTTGTCTCTTGCTAGTATATAATAATCTTTAGAAGCTATATTTTCGAGTCCCGCAACAACAGTTTTAGGGTAAGTATACATTCCATTATCTTTGCCACCCCTAACACTCACATTTCCAGTTGCAGCACCTGAAGCAATTGTTAAATAGGTTTTTGCCAAGAATCCTTTTGCAACACTTCTTGTTACTCTACCAGGTTCACCTGATTTAGTATCTGTAGTAGGTAATAAATTGGCCTCAGCACTTTTAAAATCTGCAATTACTTGCTTATAAACATCTGCCACCGAAGACCTTGCCATACTAGCTTTAGGATCTAATGATAATGATTTTAAACGAATTGGCACAGCACCATACAATTGAACCAATTGAAAATAGGCCCAACCTCTAAAGAAATAAGCTTCGCCTAAAATTCTATTTTTTACAGTAGCATCAATGTTGGTATTAATAGCAGCCACATTTTCAAGTACGGTATTGGCTCTAGAAATAATAGAATAACAACCCACCCAAGGACCATCAACACCCCAATATCCTTGAGGGTTTCCTGCACCAGATGTGCCTAAAAACCAATCGGCGCCAGATACATGATCATCATCAAGCATGGTTAAATTCCACATAGGCTGTAAATACAAATCATAGGTATACAATGTACTATATACTGCATTAATAGCTGCTTTAGCATCCGCCTCATTTTTATAAAAATTTTCTGGAGATAAAAAAGACAAAGGCTTTTCTTCCAATACCTTCTGACAAGAGAAGGCCGAAAATAACAATACCGGCAGTATAACTTTCCAGCTAATTGTTTTATTTATTTTCATATAATTAGTTTTAGAATAATTTAAAAGTTGCATTTAATTGCAATGTTGTACGTTCTTGAATTAGGGAAACCGCCTAAGTCTACACCAAATAAAGCCGGATTATCTCCATAGCTATTAATTTCAGGATCAAAGCCTGTATACTTAGTAAACGTGTATAAATTATTTACACCTACAGATAACCTAATGGCATTAATGCCCTTAACTAATTTTGCTGGCAAAGTGTAGCCAAGGGTTGCATTTTTAATTCTTACAAAAGAACCGTCTTCAATAAATCTTCTAGTAAATGGCAAGGTTCTCCAGAACTGTCTAATAGGCTTTGGCGCTAAGGCATTCGAATTATCTGCCCCTTCTTTCCATGCACCATTAAACATGGCTAAGGTTACATTTTTTGAAGTACCAATATTGGCATTCCAAACACTGTTCATGTTTACAATATCATTCCCCTGCACCCCATTAATAAAAATACTTAAATCAAAACTTTTGTATTTAAAATTATTGGTGAATCCGAAAGTATAATCTGGATTCACATCTCCAATTACCACGCGATCATTAACAGAGATAGAAGTTGGATCATTGTCAAAATTCCTATACTTGATCTCGCCAATCATGCGCCCAATGATATTTGAAGGTTGGCCATTATAAACCAATGAATTTCTTACTTCCGCTTCATTGTCAAAATAGCCATCTTCTACATAGCCATATAATGTACCAATTGGAAGTCCAGCACGTTGAATAAATGGTGCGTCACGTGTAGAAATGTTACTTGCAAATTGCTCTTTTACATCACCACCTAAAGAAATAATTTTATTTCTATTAAAGGAGATATTGAAATTTGTTTTCCATTGAAAATCTTTATTGCTTAACATCATTGCATCTAATGCAATTTCTAAACCCTTATTTTCTACAGAACCAGAATTTCTCAATTGACGTTGAAAGCCAGTAGAAGCAGGTGTAGTGATGTATTGCAATAAATCATTGGTACGTTTTAAATACACATCAACATGTGTATTTATTTTTCCTTTAAATAAGCCTAGGTCTAATCCAGCATTGTAAGCATTGGTCGTTTCCCATTTTAATCCAGCATTAGCTGGACCTGAATATACGTCATCCGCTAATCCAGTTTGAATGGCTCCATTAAATGTATAATTATAGATGGCCAATTTAGAAAGCGAAGCATACGATCCAATACCCTGATTACCGGTTTGACCATAACTTGCCCTGATTGTTAATTCACTAATGGGATCTATTTTATTGATAAAAGATTCTTTGTGCATCTTCCATGCTAATCCCGCAGAAGAAAAAGCAGCCCACTTATTGTCTTTACCAAATTTACTTGACCCGTCATTTCTGTGCGAAATAGAAAGCACATACTTATCAGCATAGGTATAATTAACACGCCCTAATACAGACACTAAGTTAGATTGGTACTTATTAGTAATAATGGGTAAGATTTGTTCTCCAGATTGCAGGTTTTCATTTTGCAACAAATCATTTGGGAAAGTTTTAGCCTCTGCTCTTTTTGAGTTACCCATATTTTGTTCAAAAGTAGAAGCGGCAGTAGCCGTAATACTATGATTGTTAATTTTCTTATTATAAGTTAAGATACTTTCAGAAACAATACTTGACCAATTGTTATCAGATTTTAATCCCCAACCCTTAGAAGCAAAACCTTCATAAACCGTTCTTGGGTAGTATTGATCACGGGTATTTGCACCGTAATTAAATCCAATATTTTGTCTGAATTTTAAATTTTTATGAAGCGTCGCTTCCAAATAGTTTGAAGAAAAAATGTTAGTTGCTGTGACTCTGTTTAAAACATCATTTACATAAATATAGGGGTTGGTGATAAAGTCATCACCTAAGCCATCATACTCATCTAAAATACTAATGGTAGCAGGATAGGTGAGCGCAGAGCGAACCACACCTGCACTTGCCGCATCTGATTTATCGGTACCGGTTTTAACACCCTTGGTCGTTGAATTAGAAATTGACGTACTGGTACCAATTTTAAAAATCTTACCTAAGTTTCTGTTTAGGTTAAAACTAATATTCATTTTTTTATAGCCTGAAGTACGAATTACGCCTTCCTGGTCTACATAGCCAAATGTTAAGTTATGGCTACCTGCTTCAGAGGCGCCAGATACATTTAAGCTATATTGTTGCGTTAATGCCTTTGTAAATATTTTATCCTGCCAATTGTTGTTATCCGATTCATACAAAGAAAGCGTCGGATACAACAAAGAATAATTTGTACCATCATATTTATTGGAATTTTGGTAAGAAATATTTTGAAAATTCGCATATTCTAATGGCGATAGCATACGAATTCTTTTAGAAACCTCTGCCATACCAACTGTTATATTTAACTCTACTTTGTCTTTACCTACTTTGCCTTTTCTAGTAGTAATTAATACAACACCATTGGCGCCACGTGAACCATAAATGGCAGTAGCGGATGCGTCTTTTAATACGTCTATAGACTCAATATCATTTGGATTTAAAAAAGCCAATGCATTAAGTGTTTGCTTTTCATCTCCACCCAGAGACTCAGGCGTTGTTCCACTACTACTATTATTAAAAGGCACTCCATCAATTACATACAAAGGTTCTGTACCACCCAAAAATGAGTTAGATCCACGAACCCTAATGCTCAGTCCAGCGCCAGGAGCACCATCATTTTGCGTAACATTTACACCCGCTAATTTACCTTGCATCGCTTGCAAAATATTACCTGGATTGTCACGCATAATATCCTCTCTATTTAATCTTTGGGCAGAACCAGTTAAATCAGATTTTTTCACTGTGCCATAACCAATAACAACCACGTCGGCTAATGCTGAAGCAATAGATCTTAAAGAAACAGTTACATTAGTTTTATTGGATACGTTCAATTCAGTTGTTTCCATACCTATAAAAGTGACTACTATTCTTGTAGCACTCGAAGGAAGATCTAGTGTAAAAATTCCCTTATCATTACTTAGCGTAACAACCTTTGAATTTTTAACAGCAACGGTTGCTCCATTAATAGGAGCTCCTGTCTCGTCAAAGACTTTACCAGTAATTTTCTTAGTTTGTGCTTGACCTTGTTGCGAAAATAAAGTAGTAAGTAAAAGAAAAAAAAAGAACATTTTTTTCATATAGCAATCATTTTATCAAATATATATAATTATCAATATAAATGGTGAAGTGAATAACAATATTATCCAATATCCCGTATATTTATTTAAAATTAATTCTATGAAATTTTTAAGTAGAAGACTCCTTTTTTTGGTACTTATGGTATTTTACAGCGCTACGGCCATTAGTCAACCTTTCATCAATGAAATCATGGCTTTTAGAAGAGCCGATTCTATTGCTAAGCCACCCCAAAATGCTATTTTACTAATAGGCAGTTCTAGTTTTACCAACTGGAAAAACGTTGCTACTTATTTTCCAAATCATACCATTATTAATAGAGGTTTTGGAGGTTCATCGCTGCCGCATATGACCTTGTATGCAGAAGATATCATTTTCAAGTACAATCCCAAACAAATAATTATTTACTGCGGTGAAAACGATTTAACTGGGGGTCCATCTATTACGGCGGATACTGTTTTTGAGCGCGTAAAAAAACTACACCAACTTATACGTGCTAGATATAAAAAAGTAACTATTTCATATATTTCTATGAAGCCAAGTCCAAGCAGAGAAAAGTATTTAGAAACCATGCAAAAAGGCAACAGACTTATTAAAACCTTTATGGAGCAGCAAAAGAAGTCTAACTATATAGATGTTTACAACAGCATGTTAGATGACAATGGCAACATACTTACCCATATATTTTTATCCGACAAACTGCACATGAATGCAGAAGGCTATAAAATATGGCAGGGTATTATAGCTCCTTATTTGGTCAATTAGCTTTTAAATTTTTTCAAACCTGGATGGCCGACTTCACTTTGTTTGTCGGCATTAAGAAAAATTCTGTTTACAATATTTTTGGGATGGCCGTCGCTTTGCTCCGGCATCCCGGGGGTATGAAAACTTTTCACTTCGTTACAATTTTTTCAAACCAGGATGGCCGACTTCACTTTGTTCGTCGGCATCCTTTGAGGTATGAAAATAAAATAGCAACCCATCGGGCGCTTCGCGCCCTCGTGTTTTTAATTCATTCACTTCGAGCTCGAAACAAGTTTCGGCTCTTGTGACTAAATTAAAAACCCATCCCGTGTCCCGGGATGGGTTGCTGTTTATATTTTGCAGAGAGGAAGGGATTCGAACCCCCGATACGTTGCCGTATACACGCTTTCCAAGCGTGCTCCTTAAACCACTCGGACACCTCTCTTTTTGGGAAGCGAAGTTACTGAAACCCTTTGTGATTATTGGGGTTTCCTGGATAAATTTAATGCTCCTTTTTGGTTTCAATCATTCGTTCATTGTATTCTAATGGACTATTTTTCCAGTTTTTATTAAAAGAAACAAACCAGCCCAACCAAATAGAGCGAGATAAGCGCATTAAAATTGGCTGTATCATGAATAGTGTTACAATAGCAGTTCCCATCCAATAAAAAATTCGGTTATCATCTAAATCAAAACTCATTCCAAGTAATACCTTCCACGCAACAAAAGTGGATACGAAGTAGGCCACTGTTAATGCATAGCTAACATAGCCAGTACCGTAATAAAATCCAACCTCAATTTCTGTGGCTTGATTGCAAATAGGGCAGTGCTCGTTCATTGTAGTGATCTCGGAAAGTCGATAAGGATTTTTGGAAACAAACAGATCGCCTTGTCTACATCTAGGACATTTATTAGTGAGGGTACTCCAGAGGTAGCTGTTTTTCATGGCGCAAAGATATCGATTTATTGCGCATTGTTCAAACGTGCGTGATTAATCAGCAATCAGTTCTTCCATTTGAATGCCCCTGGAACCCTTGATTAAAATGGTGTGTTGGACAAAATTTTGTTCATTCAGCCATTTTTTTGCAGCAACTACGGAATCAAAAAAATCATAGTTGTGTTTGCAATCTTTGAACTCATTACCTACCAAAACCACTTTTGTCCAAGTAGTTTGTTGTAGTTGGTCGACCAAAGCTTGGTGTTCATGAAATGTTGCTTCGCCCAATTCCTTCATTCCGCCCAGGCAAATAATTTTATTTTCTGCTGCTAACTTTGCAAAATTATCAATCGCTACTTTCATGCTGCTTGGATTGGCATTATAAGCATCCAAAATTATTTGATTATTTTTCCAACTGGTTAATTGGGAGCGACTATTGGATGGTGCGTAGTTTTCAATGGCAGTTTTTATCTTTTCAACCGGCACTTTAAAATACTGTCCAATACATACTGCAGCTAATACATTGGGTAGATTATAGTCGCCTACCAATTGTGTTTGTATTTTGTCAAGCAAGGTTCCTTTGGTGAAAACTACTTGTAACAATCCATTGATTGTTTGTGGGTGGCCTTGTAATTCTCCAAGCGTATTTCCGTAAGTGATTATATTTTCAATACCAGCACTCATGTTATTTAAGTAATCATAATCTTTCATTATAAATACAGCACCCTTATATTCTTTTATATAATCAAATAATTCACCCTTACCCTTTTTCACACCTTCCTCAGAACCAAATCCTTCCAAATGTGCTTTACCGCAATTAGTAATCATACCATAATTAGGCATTGCATATTGGCAATAACTTTCAATTTCATGCAAATGATTTGCACCCATTTCAATCACCGCCATTTGCGCATCAGCATGGATACTTAGTAGGGTGAGAGGAACACCTATATGATTATTTAAATTCCCAATGGTTGTATATGTTTTGAAATGAGAACTAAGTACTGCAGCGATTAATTCCTTGGTAGTGGTTTTGCCATTACTTCCTGTGATTGCAATAAATGGAATATCGAATTGTTGCCTGTGATATTTTGCTAAATCTTGCAAAGTAGTGAGTACATCAGCAACTTGTAAAATACGATCATCGATGGCCTTGCTATTTGGAATAGTTTCGTCTACTACTGCAAAGGATGCACCCGCTTCTAGTGCTGCTAGCGCAAATGTATTACCGTTAAAATTAGGACCTTTCAATGCGAAATAAATATCGCCTAATTTTAATTTTCGTGTATCCGTTTGGACACTCGAACTTTTTTTTAAAATTTCGTATAAAAAAGCAATAGATGGTAATTGCATAAAACTATTTAGTCGCTAATAAACAAGTTGCGTAGGCTACTAGGCCTTCTTCTCTTCCGACAAATCCCATTTTTTCAGTCGTAGTTGCTTTGATGGAAATAGCATCAACTGCAATATTTAATATTTCTGCAATGCACGCTTGCATGGCTTGCACATGTGGTTTTATTTTTGGTGCTTCCAAACATAAAGAAGAATCGATATTGATAATATGATATCCCTTCGCAGTAATTAAATCGTAAGTTCTTTTTAATAAAATTTTACTATCTATATTTTTGTAGGCGTTATCGTTGTCGGGGAAGTGGGTGCCAATATCACCTAAGCTTAATGCACCCAATAAAGCGTCACAAATAGCATGCAATAAAACATCAGCATCGCTGTGACCCAATGCGCCTTTTGTGTGTGGAATTTTAATGCCCCCAATCCATAAATCACGACCTTCTACAAGCTGATGAAAATCAATACCTGAGCCAATGCGTATATTCATGGGGTATTTATTTTTTTCTTCCAAAACTGAAAATGCTCGATTTCGAAGGCGCTTCATAAAAAGCGGACATAGCACATCTAAATCCAATATTGTTGCTTGATTTATTTTGGTCCAAATATCTTCTGGTCCCTGGATTTAACCAATAAGGGCGGTCCTTCCAACTACCTCCTTTATATACCCTAGATTTATTTGAAATTAATGTGGTACTACCTGATTCGTAACTTGCATTTTCAGCATCATCGCCATCCAAGGCATTTATTGCATCGGCATGATCATAGTTGCGTAATTTTACTGTTGAATCTGATTCAATTGTTTTTATGACTCTGCCTTTTGCGTCACGACGACTGCCTTTGGCTAATTTGGTATCGTTGGATTGAAACACATTACCGCGAAATGGATTAAAGTCATCCATATCCATTGAATTCATAGGGCGGTAAACATCTGCCACCCACTCATTCACATTGCCTGCCAAATTGTATAATTTCAGACTTGTATTTTGTAAATGACTGCTCACTTTTTCAACCATACCATTTGATTCATTCATATAACCAGTCATTCCTTTATAATCGCCACTTCCGTTTTTAAAATTGGCTAAAAACAATCCTTGTGTTTTTCCTTTCTTGGCATTTCTTATATTGTTATTACCGCTTCCACTCCAAGGGAAAGGCATATCAGAAGAAGTAAGCTGGGCATTTTTATTTTTGGCATTACCGCCATTTCTTAACGCGTTAGTTGATGAACCACTCACTAATGTTGTTTTTGCTGCATATTCCCATTCTGCTTCCGTAGGTAAGCGATAGTCAACTGTCATTACACCATCTTCAAAACTAATTTTTAATTTAGGCGCATCTTCGCCTTTTTTTGCTTTTTTATTGGTGATTTTATTAGTTGGTGCAACATTGTATTCGTCAGTCAAATAGGCTTCCTTATTAAAGTTATTCGCGCCCAATGGCTTGTTGGCATCATTCTTTGCATCAATATATCCTAACTTAGTCAACAGTTTTTCGTTGGCTCTATCCGTTCTCCATTTGCAATATTCATTTGCTTGATTCCAAGAAATACCAACAACAGGATAATCATTAAAAGAAGGGTGTCTGAAATAGGCCTCTACCATGGGTTCATTATAGGCAAGTTCGCTACGCCAAACTAAGGTGTCTGGTCTTGCTTCATTTACAATTGAATCTTGGTTCGTAGGTATGTATACCTTTTCAAGCCAATGCAAATATTCTTTGTAATCTTTATTGCTTACTTCCTTTTGATCAAGGTAAAAGGAACTAACGGTCACTCTTCTTAAGCGGTTGTTCCAATCTCCAATGACATCTTCCTGGTTTGCGCCCATGGCGAATGTACCACCTTGAATACGTGTCATACCTTCATAAGGGTCATTTTTAGCATCAACGAGCATGCTGTTAGACAGGGTCTTGAATGTTTTATTTTCATTTGAATTAAAAAGTACAGGACTCATTAATAACATCGCGAAAAATAATAAAATACTATTTATGAAATTCATATTAATTGTGGGGTCAAATTAGTGATAAAATATACAGCGAATATAACTAGTTTTTGCTCATTTTATACATATGTATTTAGAATCTTATGTTAGTAAAAGCTTAATTTTAGCCCATGAGATGGGGTGTATTATATATTTTATGCAGTTCGCTATTTTTTTCAACCAATATTAGCGCTCAATCTGTGCCGTTTTCCCAAGGGAAATGGGTTAAAATTGCTGTGTCAAAACAAGGATTTTATCAGGTCAGCGGGAGCCAACTTAAATCCTGGGGTTTGACGGTCCCATTTGCTAGTTCGCAGCTTCAGTTATTTAATTTGAATACGGCCAATTTAGTTGAAAAAGTAACTGCAAATATGGGGGTTGGCTTAAACGAAAATGCCATTGAAGTACAGGATGGGGGAGATGGCCAATTTGATAATCAGGATTATTTTTTGTTTTTTAGCCAAGGGAATATTCAATGGAAATGGAATGGGGTGCTAAAATTATTTGAGCATAGGAAAAATGCACACGGGGATTCGGTGTATTATTTCATTTCATTAGGAAAGGACGGTAAAAGAATTCAAAAGCCAAATTCAAATTACATTGCGAATGCAACCACTGATATTTTTGATGAAAGATGGGTGACGGAGAAAGACACCATCAATATTTTAAATAGTGGACAAATTTGGTGGGGCCCAGCCATGGGCTTAGGTATTGGGAAACAAGCAAAAATTACAACCACTTTAAACATGGAGGGATTGGTCAATCAGACTGATTTAATTTTTAAATTGAATTATGCAGCAGCAACTACTGCTACTAATGCTAATTTTGAATTGACATTGAATGATCAAAAATTAAGAACAACATGGGTTGCGCCTATTTCGGGGTATATATATGATGATGCTGCAAATGTGGTATTGGATACTTTCAGCATTCCATTTTCCAATAATTTGTTGAGTACAAATTTAATATCAGCCAACTTAGGTGTTGGTTATTTAAGTGCAAATACAAGTAGTACGGGTTGGATTAATTATGTCACACTACAGGCAAAAAGAAAAATTGGTTTTTATGGTGGGGCAAAGTCACTAGGATTTCGAAACGCCAGTTTGGTGGGGACTGGAAAAATAATTCAATATCAAATAAAAGATGCCGATGCATCCACCAAAATATGGGAAGTAACCCAGCCCGAAAATCCGGTGGAGATGAGTAGTAATTTCCAAAATGGGTTTGCCACTTTTATTCAAAGGGCAGACTCCTTGCGTGAGTTTTTTGGGGTCAATAAATTAGGGTATGAAACTCCTAGTTTGGTGGAACTGTTAAACATTGATTACCCGAGTTTGTTAAATACCCCTGCGGCGGACTATATTATTATTACAGCCGCTAACTATTTAAAATCGGCAGATAGTTTAGCCAAGTTTCATGCCGTGCATCATGGCTTAACTACCTTTGTAACCACTACTGGGCGTGTATTTAATGAGTTTTCAGGAGGCCAACCAAGCCCTATTGGCATGAGAAACTATGTCAAATATATTTACGACAAGGCGAAGAAAAATAATACAACAACACCAAAGTATTTATTGTTATTAGGCATTGGAAATTTTGATTATAAAAAAATCGATAACCAAATACAAGTGCCTAGTTATGAAAGCTTGATTTCGAATGCTGTTTTATCAAGTTATGCTACCGATGATTTTTTTGCAATTTTAAAAGAGGGGGATGACATTAATTCACCACAAGGCATTCAAGCATTGGCTTTGTCGGTGGGTAGGTTGCCAGTTAAAAATGCGATAGATGCAGAAGTAACAGTTAAAAAATTAATGGAATACCAAACTGGGAAAAACTTTGGTGCTTGGCGCAATCAAATAACCTGGGTGGCAGATGATGGCGATTATAATTTGCATTTGGAACATGCTGAAGAAATTTCAACAGGCTTGAAATTAAAACAACCTACATGGAATCAGAAAAAAATATACCTGGATTTATTTCCGGCGATTAATTCTTCCGCAGGTAATACCTATCCACTTGCGAATAATCTGATTAAGCAAATGGTGAATAATGGAACTTTAATTTTGAATTATACAGGGCATGGAAATTATACACGGTTAGCTGAGGAGGCGGTGATTACCCAAAATGAAATTATGCAATGGGATAATGCGGGCAAACTTCCCTTGATGGTTACAGCTAGTTGTGATTTTGCGCCATTTGATCAACCGCAAATTTCACCCATAGGTTTTGATGCATTGGTAAAAAATCAAAAAGGAATCATAGGGTTAGTGGCCGCAAGCAGGTTGGTTTTTGCATTTAATAATAAGGAAATTAATGATGAATTCGTTCAGCAGTTATTAGTTCCTGATAAGAATGACAATTATAAAAGCATTGGCATGGCTTTGCAAAATGCAAAATCAAATTATTGGAAAAAGGGCAGTGATTATACCAATGCTTTTAAGTTTAATTTGATGGGTGATCCTGCATTGCAATTGGCTAAG
This sequence comes from Chitinophagaceae bacterium, assembly GCA_009693715.1. Taxonomy (GTDB): domain Bacteria; phylum Bacteroidota; class Bacteroidia; order Chitinophagales; family Chitinophagaceae; genus Sediminibacterium. The sequence goes on along the minus strand of SHWT01000038.1, from coordinate 1,611 downwards.
CCAGTTTATGGTGTTACTATTGAGCGAATCAATCAAAAAATATTTAAAGGAAAGGATACCTTAAAAGCTGGCGGAAAGTATCAGGTAGCCGGAACCATAAAGGCAAATGGAAACCTGCTTACTAATTTTGACGGGTTGGTGGAGTTTACTTTATTTGATATTCCAAAAAAGCAAAAAACATTGGCTAATATTTCATCAAGTATACCTGTAAATGTTACTGTGCAGGACAATATTTTATTTAAAGGAAATGCGATTGTAAGTAAAGGTTTGTTTAGTGTTGACTTTATTTTACCAAAGGAGGTGGCCATCAATCAAGGGGCTTTAAGAATGCAATTGTACGCGACCAATAGCGCCGGAAATACAGATGCCATTGGTGTTTATGATAGCTTGTTTGTAAATGCGTTTTCAGAAAATATTTCAACAGACACCACTGGTCCCATTTTTGAAAAAGTTTTTATTAATGACACCTTAAATCAGTACAAACAAAAAACATGGATAAGTGCAAATTCAAATTTATACATCAACTTAAAAGATAGTTCGGGAATACAAACTTCAGGAAACTCCTTAGGCCATGATTTAAGTTTGGTCATTGATGGGGAAACCCAAAGCCCCCTAATTTTAAATAATTATTATACCGCTGATGTAAACACGTATCAAAGCGGAAAAATAAAGTTTGCACTACCCACATTAAGTGAAGGGCCGCATCAATTCATCATAAAGGCCTGGGACTTAATCGGAAATTCCAATAAGGATACGCTAAATGTAATCGTACCCAATAGTCGAATTTTGTCGGTAAAAAATTTAACCAATTATCCTAATCCAGTAGGATCTAGCACGCGATTTAGTTTTGAAATTAGCCAGCTAAGGGAGGTGAACAGGTCGCTAATATATACTATTGAAATATATAATAATATAGGAATAAAGCAGTTAACCAAAACTTTTGAGGGTGCACTCCTAAATAGGGTCGTATTATCAAATGTTGTTGAAGTGGGGTCACTGCCGGCCGGTACTTATTTTTATAAATTGATTGTAAAGGATGACCAACAAGAAATACAGCTCACCAATAAGTTTCTTAAATATTAACGACCATTAACTATCTTTACATTATTATAATGAATATCATGAAAAACGGATTATCGGTCATATTGGAAATAAAAAAAATGGGCTTTGTATTTTTAGCTTTATTTTTTATTTCCCAAGGGGTCGATGCGCAGATTTATAATAAGCGAATTAATACAGCAGTGCCATTTATGCGCATATCGCCTGATGCAAGATCAGCGGGCATGGGAAACTTATCCTTAGCCATGTCGCCTGAAGCCAACGATTTGTTTGGTAATACTGCAAAGTTGCCAATGTTGGAAAAGAACAGCGGCTTTTTAATCAATTATACACCCTGGTTAAAGGATTTGGGCTTGTCGGATGTTTATTTGGCGAGTATGGGGTACTATAAAAAGTTAAATGAGTTTAGTAGTATTAATAGCTCCTTGCGATTTTTTAGTTTGGGGAACATTACTTTTTCAGATGAATATGGCACGCAGTATTTAGATACCAAGCCTTCTGAATTTAGTTTTGATGCGGGTTATAGTATATTATTAACGCAAAATTTAAGTT
>SHWT01000037.1 GCA_009693715.1 Chitinophagaceae bacterium | reverse complement strand
AATTGGCATCCATTTACAAGCACAAAACGGGGCACCTTGGGATTTAAAAACATGTGTTGAATATGCCATTCAGCATAATATATCTATCCAACAAGCCGATGTACAGGCAAGATTGGCAAAGTTACAGGCGCAGTTTGCGAATTCAAATCGATTACCAACAATCAATGGATCAACTGGCGCGGGATTAAGATTAGGGCGTTCTATTGACCCTACGACCAATGGCTTTTCTAATACCCAGTTTTTATTCAATAATTTTGGATTAAATGGGGGTATTCAAATTTTTAATGCAGGTAAGCTTAGGAATAATGCGGAGGCAACTAATTTTAGTTGGTTGGCAAGTGAAACAGACAAGCAAACTATTTCGAATGACATTTCAATGAGTGTCGCTACTTTTTATTTACAAGTATTATCGGCTATTGAACAATCTGAAATTACTAAAATTCAAATCCAACAAACACTTGAACAATTAAATGCGACTAAAAAAAGAGTGGAAGTAGGCGTGCTCCCTGAGATAAATTTATTGGAATTGGAAACACAATTAGCCAATGATAGTAGTAATTATATCGGGGCAATTTCTAACGTAATACAAACCAAATTAAGTTTAAAGGCTTTGTTAAATTTAGACGCAAGTGCTGAATTTGATGTCTTGGTACAACCTGTTGAAAATATAAAAATTCAACCATTTACTGATTTACAACCGGATTATGTTTTCACGATTGCAGAACAAAATTTACCAAATGTAAAAGCGGCAGGATTGCGCGTACAAGCAGCTTCAAAATCAGTGGCGGCAGCGAAGGCTAATTTTTATCCAACCTTAAGCTTTGGTTATGGCTTGTCATCTAATTTCTCTAATCAATTTAAATACACATCCGGCTTTGATATGACTGGTGTGAGTGCTATTTCACCTGCAAGTCCTTTTGTTACAGTGAACAATAACAAATACTTTGTTCAAAGCCCTACCTATACAGCTACTACTGCCAACAGAAATTGGGGCAATATATGGAATGGATGGGGTAATAAAATAAATGACAATTTTGGTCAAAGTTTGAGTTTACAATTGTCAATACCCATCTTTAATGGTGGTCAATCCAAAATATCCTACCAACAAGCTAAGTTAAATTATAGGTCAACTGAATTGCAGCAGGAGAATATTCAACGTAAATTAAAGCAGGATATATATGCAGCATACACGAACGCAATTGTAGCGTTGAATAAATTAAATGCCAATCAAAAAGCAGTCACTACTGCTGAAAAGGCGTATCAATTTGCAACCAAGAGGTATGAACTTGGCTTATTAGGCACTATTGAATTATTGAACAATCAAAATAACTTTTTAAGGGCTAAGGTGAATTTTAAATCTGCGCAATACGAGTATGTATTTAGAATTAAATTATTAGAATTTTACAAAGGCGTTTCGTTGGAGTTATAAAAAACAGATAAATTAAAAAATTACAGAAGTAAAATATATAAAAATGAACAAAAAAATTATTTGGATAGGTGCAGGCTTTGTTATTGTGATCGGCTTGCTTATCGGTTTAAAAAAAGCAGGGGTCATTGGTAAGGAGGAAGGTGTTGCTGTTACAGTGGAAGCGGTACAATTAAGGACCATTACAGAGTCAGTGAATGCAAGTGGTAAGGTATACCCTGAAATTGAAGTAAAGGTAAGTCCTGATATTTCTGGAGAAATTGTCAACCTTTTTGTAGAGGAAGGTGATCGCGTTACCAAAGGACAAATACTCGCAAAAATTTATGCTGATATTTACTCATCTCAACGTGATCAGGTCACTGCGAGTGTAAATCAAGTAAAAGCACAATACGAAAATGTGAAAGCGGGTATAAGCGGTTTAAAAACTGTTTACGATAATACAAAAGCAACCAATGAGCGATTTAAAAAGTTGTTTGCTGATAAAATTGTTTCCAGAGCCGAATATGAGCAAACGGAGCAAGCATTTAGATCAGCAGAATCAAGTTATAATTCAGCGAAGGAATCCATCAAAAGTGGAGAAGCACAAATTCAAGGCGTAAGAGCGCAATTGGCTAGGGCTGAAAAGGATTTGGCACGAACCATCATTACTTGTCCCATGGATGGTATTGTAAGTTTGATGAATGTAAAAAAAGGGGAAAGAGTAGTAGGAACAGCGCAAATGACTGGTACTGAAATGATGCGTGTGGCAGATATGAAAAGTATTGAAGTAAGAGTAGATGTAGGAGAGAATGACATCACCAAAGTAAAGTTGGGTGATACTGCACTCGTGGAAGTAGATGCATATAATAATAGAAAATTCAAAGGGGTGGTTTATAAAATTGCGAATCCAGTGACTGCTATTTCTGGGGTATCTAGTTCCGCAGAAGTTGCAAATTATAAAGTACATATTAGATTATTACCTGAAGAGTATGCTGATTTAGCAAAGGATAATAATATTTTTCCTTTCCGTCCAGGTATGACAGCAAGTGCTGACATACAAACCAAGTCAAAAAGAAATGTAGTAACCGTGCCTTTAAATGCAGTAACTACAAGAGATGCTAAAGGGGAAGGGAAAAGTACAGAAGTAACTAAATCATCGGCAAATGCAAGTACCGAAAAAGCACCTACTACCGTTGATGAAGATGTGAATGAGGTTGTATTTGTGTTGCAAAAGGATAATAAAGTGAAATTGATAAAGGTTAAAACTGATATTCAGGATTTAAATTTTATTGAAGTGTCCGGGGTAAAAGTAGGAGATAAGATTATTACTGGGCCTTACAGTATAGTAAGTAAAACATTAAAAGAGGGTAGTTTGGTAACTGTAGTAACCAAAGAAAAATTATTCGAGGAGAAAAAATAAGATATTTAGTTGAAAACTAGCTGGATAGGGGGCGCATTTAAAAAATGCGCCCCTTATTTATTGAGTTTCGTATGTTTGCAAAAATGAGCAACATGCAAATTGGTATCATTGGAAGTGGAAGTTGGGCAACCGCTATTGCAAAAATTATCACGGATAATGGGCATGAAATCAATTGGTGGGTTAGGCAAACGGAAAATATCGCCTACTTTAAAAAGCGTCACCACAATCCACATTACCTTAGAAATGCATTTTTTGATACCACTAAGATCAATTTTTCGGATGATATTGCTGAAGTGGTAAAACAATCTACTGTCATTATTATGGCAGTACCTTCAATACATATTGAATCTGTTTTGCAAGCAGTGCCTTCCGATTTATTGAAAGATAAAAAAGTGGTCTCTGCTATCAAAGGGGTAATGCCTAATTATAATATTTTATTACACGAGTTTTTGGCACAAAAATTTGATTTTCCATTAAGTCAATATTTTACTTTATTGGGTCCCAGCCATGCCGAAGAAGTGGTAGCGGAGCAGTTGTCCTACTTAACATTTTCAGGAGTAGATACTTTGATGACAAGTGAGATTGCATCGTATTTTGAATCTGATTATATCAACACGATTGTCAATAATGATGTGGTAGGTGTTCAGTATGCAGCAGTCCTAAAAAATATTTATGCACTAGGAGCTGGTATTGCACATGGCTTGGAATACGGAGATAATTTTTTGAGCGTATATATCGCCAATTGCGCGAATGAAATGAAAGTATTGTTAAGTGCAATTAAGCAAAAAGAAAATGCTGAAGGAACACCAGTGAATTATGCAGCCTCCGTTTATTTAGGCGACTTATTGGTTACCTGTTATTCATTGCATAGCCGAAATAGGACTTTTGGAAATATGATTGGCAAAGGTTATTCAGTAAAATCGGCCGAATTGGAGTTGAATATGGTGGCTGAAGGGTACAATGCGAGCAAGTGTATAATGGTAATCAATAAAAACTTAGGCATTGAGTTGCCAATTGTTGATACTGTTTATAAAATTTTATGGGAGGGATATAATCCCACACTTGCATTTAAAGAAATCGAAAAGTTATTATTTTAAATTTGGCTATGAAAAACGTTTTGGATAGATCATGAATAAGTAACGAATAGATTATTTATCTATCCAAAAAAAATCACTGGCAATACCATCTGCAAAAAATTTAGCCGCTTTTGAAAGCGTATACCCTTGGCTAGTTTCACTTAACCAGTTTTTTACAACAAAACCCTGCGTGATTTTAAGGGTATGGGCATAAAACTCGGGGCCAAAGTTTTGGGAAATATATGCAAGCGAAAATCCCTCCATACATCTCAAGGAGATCATCATATACTCATTGAATTTTGTTGCTAGCGGTAGTTGTTCTATTTCAAAAGGCAAATCGTTTTTTTCAAGTGCGCTAAAATAAAGCTGATTATTAGCAACATTCCATTGCCTGGTGTTTTGATTATAAGAATGGGCCGAAGGGCCAAGGCCTAAATAAGGAATACCCTTCCAATAATTACTATTGTGTTTACTTCTATAACCGGGTTTACTAAAATTAGAAATCTCATAATGCTCCATCCCTATTTGTTCGGTATAATGAGTGATGATTTCAAAATGTGCTGCTTGGTGCGCTGGATGAATCGGATCCATCTTTTTATTTTGAATCATGGTATGCAGTGCCGTTTTATCTTCAACAGTAAGGGCATAACAAGAAAGGTGTTGAATTTTGTATTCGTTGATGATTTCTAAATCTGACTTAAGGTCATCATCTGTCAAATGGGGAGTTCCGTAAATTAAGTCAATACTTATATTTTCAATCCCTTCCCCGCGTGCCGCTTTGATTGCTTCATGTGCTTGTTCGGTCGTATGTGCGCGGTTCATCCACTGAAGTGCTGCTGGCTGAAAGCTTTGAATGCCAATACTTAGTCTATTCACCCCTGCCTTTTTCCATGCTTTGACCTGTTCGGATCGGATATCATCTGGATTGGCCTCGATGGTAAATTCGATATTGGAATCAAGGGGATAGACGGAACTTAATTTATCTAAAATTTTATGGAAATCATCCATGGGCAATAAAGAAGGTGTTCCGCCACCAAAATAAACGGTTTCTATAGGCGTTGAAAGGTAGTTTTTTTGAATTTCAATTTCCTGGATGATCGCCTTTGTGAAATGATCAATGTATTTCACCTGGGTTGAAAAATGAAAATTGCAATAATGGCAAGCTTTTTTACAAAAGGGTATGTGAATATAGATGCCTGCCATGGAATTGTTTAAAAGGTATTGGGACAAAGCTAGTTATAAGTTACTAATTCTGCATCAGTATACTTATTTTTGCAATGTATGCTGCGTGGTAAAAAAAATATTCTTATTGTTGTAGGATGCTTTGTCTTATTGACTTCCTTTCAAAATCAAGTGCCATTAAATGATTTGGGCAAGGATACAACAATGTTGCAGGCGGATTCGCTTTTGGTCAAGGATAGCTTGCTGATTAAGTATGTGCCTGTGATTCCTACTTCCTTTCAAATAGCAGATGCTTGGCTGGTGCAATCATTTGTTGGAAATAAAATGGACAGCAGTTTTAATACCTTAAAAGCGTATAAAAATTATTTTTTACAAAAAAGGAATGCGTATAAATTATATTTTCCCAGTAGCATAATTGCAAGAGAATCGCAAGTAGTATATAAAATAGAACAAAGATTTGCATTGCCAGATAAGGATTTACTATTTTATTTAATCCTTATGCTGATTTTTTTATTCGGGTTTGTAAATAATGTTTTCCCCCAATATTTTTCTAAACTTTTTAAACAGTTTAGCCAATCCTCGTTAAGGATGATTCAATATCGGGAGCAGCTTTTACAAAATAGTTTAGGCTCGCTGATTATTAATATTTGTTTTATTTTGAGTTTTTCTTTGATGTCAACGTTGTTAATTTTCAATCGACATTTATTGGCATTGTCCTTTTGGGAAGGTTTTTTTTATATCAGTTTATTTTTCACATTTTTATATATTGGAAAATACATTTCCTTACAAATCGCCGGATATGTTTTTAATTCAAAGGAACTCGTGAATACCTATGTTTTCGTAGTGTTTATGATTAATAAAGTATTGGGTGTTTTATTAGTCCCTTTTATATTGGTATTGGCCTTTGCAAAACCCATCTTTCATCCTTATGCAATAGGGGGCGCCGCTTTAATAACGGTCCTTTTAATTTTATATAGGTACTTGTTTTCCCTAACATCAGTTAGGAACAAATTACATATCTCCTCTTTTCATTTTTTTCTATACCTTTGTGCATTCGAGATTTTGCCACTCACTATATTGTATAAATTTATAGTACAATATTTTGGCGGCATTTATTAATAGGATACGAAAATAAAAATGGAAGTGAAATGAGTGGAGCAAAAAAATTGACTACAACAAAGACCATTAAAAAAATTCTAGTTTCCCAAGCAAGGCCGGAAAGTGAAAAATCGCCTTATTTCGAATTAGAGCGAAAACACGCAGTCGCATTGCATTTTCAGCCATTAATTCAATTGGTACCCATTTCCGGAAAAGATTTCAGAAAAACAAAGATTGATATTTCAGAATACACTGCTGTTATTTTTACAAGTAAAAATGCCATCGATCATTTTTTTAGAACCTGCGATGAATTAAAAGTGAGTATTAGTCAGGATACAAAATATTTCTGTATTACCGAGTCGGTTGCCTTGTATTTGCAAAAGTTTATTATGTATCGAAAAAGAAAAGTATTTTTTGGTACTGATGGCTCTAATAAAAAAATGTTTGATGTGTTGAACAAACATAAATTAAATGAAAAGTTTTTGTACGTGTGTAGTGAAAATCAACAGGATAATGAAATTGTCAATTGGTTAAAGGAGCATGCATCGAAATTTGAATTAGGATATATGTATCGCTCCGTGAGCAGTGATATATCAGCACTATTAAAAACCACTGAATTTGATATCATTTGTTTGTTTACGCCGAGTGGATTAAAAAGTTTATATGACAACAAACCTGATTTTAAACAAAACGGTACCATTATTGGTGCATTTGGTTCCAATACTTGCAAAGCCGTTGAAGAAGCAGGATTAACATTACATATTAGAGTGCCTAGCCCACAAACCACCAGTATGATGTCGGGGCTGGATCAATTTCTTTCCTTAAGTAGTAAAAAGAAGTAAGGCGTATTTACTTAATATTTTTCTGCTTCAATTAAATTGCATTTAAATGAATGCAAATCCTAAGTTTACCAATCGTCTTATTGAAGAAACGAGTCCGTATTTATTACAGCATGCGCATAATCCAGTGGATTGGGTGGCTTGGTCTTCTACGTTATTTACAGACGCACAAAAACAAAACAAACCTATTTTATTAAGTATTGGCTATGCTGCATGTCATTGGTGCCATGTCATGGAGCGAGAAAGCTTTGAAGATGAAACTATTGCTGCATATATGAATGCAAATTTCATCAATGTTAAAGTGGATCGCGAAGAACGGCCCGATGTGGATCACATTTATATGGATGCGCTTCAAGCAATGACTGGTTCAGGAGGGTGGCCCTTAAATATTTTTTTACTGCCCAATGGAAAGCCTTTTTTTGGCGGCACTTATTTTCCGCCAAAGACCATACCACAACGTGCTTCTTGGCTAGAGGTATTAAAAGGGGTAAGTGAAGCTTATACCAACAATTACGAAAAAATAAATGACCAAGCAGAACAACTTACGCAGCATTTATTAAACAAGAATATTATACACCAACCTGCATCATTGGCAAGTTTAAGCGTATCCGAAAACGGGGACAATGAGTTACCCACCAAGGAGGAACTGGAAATCATCGGGAACAGAATATTGCAAAATGCGGATACGATGTGGGGCGGTTTTGGCGTAGCGCCAAAATTTCCGCAAACATTTTGTTTGCAAATGTTATTTAGAAATTATAAAATAAATGGCAACGAAAGTTGTATGGTTCATGCGATAAGATCTATTGATAAAATGATACAAGGAGGGCTGTATGATCATTTGGGTGGCGGATTTGCTAGATACAGTACTGATGCGCAATGGCAGGCGCCTCATTTTGAAAAAATGTTATATGATAATGCATTGCTCATTGGGGTGATGGCGGAAGCTTATCAAATTACACAAAAAGAAACCTACGCATCTATCATCAAACAAACTGTTTCATTTTTAAAAAGAGAATTATCCAACCAGCAAGGTGCTTATTATGCTGCATTGGATGCGGACAGTGAAGGTGTGGAGGGAAAATTTTATACCTGGTCTTATGATGAAATTGAAAAACTAGTAGATCCATTATTGTTCACGGAATTTTGTCATTATTATCAAGTAACAAAAAATGGAAATTGGGAGCATACCAATATTTTATGGACGACCGAAGCACTTGAAAAAAGTATATCTCCTGAATTTGTAAACACAAAAAATATTTTATTTAATTATCGATCCAAAAGAATTAGACCGACACTTGATTATAAAATAATTTTATCTTGGAATTGTTTACTTATCACTGCATTGTGTAAAGCCTATGCTGCCATTGGAGATGAGCAGTACAAGCAAGCTGCGATAGATGCAATTGTTTGGGTGGAAAATAATTTTTCAGATAATGAGCAGGAACATTTATTTCATACCAATACCAACGGTGTAAAAAAATCATTTGCATTTTTAGATGATTATGGTGCTTTAATACAATCCTATATTCATCTGCAAGAAATAACAGGAGATACCGATTATTTGCATAAAGCAGAAAAGTGGATGGGGTATGTGCAAGCCCATTTTTTAGATGAGGAGGGGGTATTCTTTTATTACACAGCACAATACCAAACAGATGTTATTGTTCGACAAAAGGATACCTATGATGGGGCACAACCAAGTGGGAATGCTTTAATTTGTATGAGTTTATATTACCTAGGCCATATTTTTGATAGGGCAAGCTGGATCAGTCAATCGGAGCAAATGATTCATCAAATGCGTAAGTTGATAATTCAATATCCTAGTTCCTTTAGTTATTGGGGGCAATGCTTTAGTTGGATGGCGGCCGACGCTATAGACTTAGTCGCCATTGGGCCAAAAGTTAATAATTCCTTAAAAAAGGTATTATCTCCGTTTCAACCCCACAAAATACTTGTTTTTTCAGCCAAGGAAGACCCGCATTTACCCTGCACTATTGGCAAATATTCAGTTGATAATCAATATTATATATGTGTAAATAAAACTTGTTTACCTGCAAATGAGGTGTTGGACGATATTTTAGCATTCATCTAACAATTTAATGTACTATTTTGCATCCCTTATAAACTACCTGATTATCAGATTATTCGGCAAAAAAACGCGGGTTTTTTATATAATTTTTGTAATTTGAACCACTAAAAGCAAACCTCCTTTTAAACGATATGTAAAAGGGTTGGTCTAAAACTAGATTATGATAAAAAATTTTACAATAAGGCAGTTCAAATTTCCTTTTTTGTTTTTAACTGTGCTATTTGCACTTGTTTTTATTCAGGCAAGAAAGCCTAAAAAAGCAGTTTGGAAACCTGATCCTAACACGATCGAAATTAAAGGGGGCGCTTTTTATTTAGGTGCCAGCGATGAAGAGGTGGATATGGCCATGATTAATCGAAAAAAATTGGTGTCAATTCCTAGTTTTTGGATGGACCGAACAGAAATTACCAATGCGCAATACCGAAAGTTCGTCAATTATGTAAGGGATTCTTTATGTTATTTGGCTTTGTATGGCGGTGGTATTAATCAAACAGAAGATACCGTGTTAAAAGTGGATTGGGCAAAAGTGCGAAGAATCAATTATTCAAGTAAAGCGGTGATAGAGAAGTTAAATGAGTTGTTGCTTTCACCAGACAATCGCATACAAGGGCGCATTGAAATTGACCCTAACAAATTAATTTATAAAACTGTTTATGTTGATTTAAAAGCGGCAGCTAAAGCTTCGAAAGGTTTAGAACAGTCCATTGGTAAATTTATAGTAAAGCAAAATCAGCCTGTTTATCCTGACAGTTTAGTATGGATGCGTGATTATTCTTATTCCTATAACGAGCCATTAACAAGATTATATTTTTCACACAGATCCTTTAATGAATATCCTGTAGTAGGGATTACTTGGAAACAAGCAACTGCATTTTGCTACTGGAGAACAAATAACAGTGATTACTTTGGTGGACACCCTGGTCGACCTGATTTAAAAGTAGATGCGATATATCGCCTACCAACAGAAGCGGAGTGGGAATATGCTGCAAGAGGGGGTTTACAAACCAATGCCATCTATCCTTGGGGCAGTCCTAATTCAAGAACAAAGCAAGGTTGGTTATTGGCAAATTTCAAGCCTGGTCGTGGTGATTATTATGGTGGTAGTCCAAGCAAGGATAATATTTATACCATGAAAGTGGAAAGCTTTCCATTGAATGGATATGGCTTAGCCGATATGGCAGGCAATGTAGCAGAGTGGACTGGGTCCGTTTATTATGAAGGCGGCTATAATTTTTTAGGTGATTTAAGTCCAGATTTACAATACAATGCTAAAGAAGAAGATCCAATTTCGATGAAGCGTAAAGTAGTACGTGGTGGATCATGGAAGGATATTGCCTACAATTGCCAAGTGAGCACGCGCAATTATGAATACCAAGATACTGCGAAATCCTATATTGGATTTAGATGTGCTTTATCTATGTCGCCAAAGACAAAATAATCATTTACATAAATTTTAATTTTTAATCAAACAAAATAGAAGAATGTCAAATTCAATTTCACCCAGAACAAATAAAATTGTCAACGTTGTTATTTCATTAGGTGCAGCAGTTGTTCTTGTTGGGGCATTAGCAAAAATTATCCACCTTTCATGGGCGGACTATGCATTGATCGTTGGGTTGCTTACGGAAGCACTTATATTCGTTATTTACGCATTTTTACCTCCACCAGAAATGGGAGGTGGTTCTTCCGATGCTGCCTCAGGCACGACAGATGCTATTTTAGCAAAGTTAGAGGCAGCTAAAATTGACCAAGCTGCATTTGATAAATTAAGTACCAGTTTTGAAAGATTAAATGATACGGCAATGTATTTGGGAGATATTGCAGATATGGCAAAATCAAGCAAAGAATTTGCACAAAATACAAGCACGGCGGCCACCTCTATGGGCGGTATAAACGAAGCCATCTTAGGGGTATCCAATAATTTGGCTGGATTTTCAGTTGCAACAAGTGGTGCTAAAGAATTAAGCGCGCAATTTGAAATGATGGAAAAATCAATGGAAGCAATGAATCAGTATTACGGCAAGTTGACAGAAGCTTCGGCTGCTATGTCAAGTTCGGCTGGTGATGCAGTTCGTGCGAAAGAGCAAATAGGAATATTAGCAGATAATTTGACTAAGTTGAATCAGATTTATGGTAACATGATTGTAGCCATGCAAGGTCGTGCTTAATATTTCACAAAATTACTACCACTAAAAAAAATTAGTATACATGTCGTTACCTAAAGAGCCAAGGCAGAAAATGATTAACATCATGTATTTGGTGTTAACCGCGCTATTGGCATTAAATGTATCCAGTGAAATTTTAAATGCATTTAAAACAATCGATCAAAGTTTATCCAATGCGAATATCATTATCCAGAAAAAGAATGATGACATATTAAAATCTTTACAAAAAAAATTAGCAGATCCTAAGACGGCTGAGAAGGCTGCAATTTGGGCCCCTATGGCGGATAAAGCGCATGCACTTTCAGATGCTATATATATTTATATACAAACATTAAAGCAGGATTTAAAAGTAGCATCAAGATTAAAGAAGGTAGATGGTAAAGAAGTTTTTAATGAGGATGATTTAGAAGCATCTACCAGATTATTTTTAAAAGGGAAGGATCCAAAAGGGAAGGATTTATTAAATAGGTTGACACAGTTCAAAAAGGATTTGGGGGAGATAGATCCTGCCTTAGCGAAGGAAGTATTTCCTAATTTACCCTTAGATTTAAGTATTCCAATTTCCAATAATATGGCTTCAAAGTCGGATTGGGCCTATGCTTATTTTAATATGACACCAACAGTCGCATCTCTCGCGATATTAACTAAATTTCAAAATGACATTCGCAATAGTGAGTCACAAGTAGTGGAGTATTGTCACAGACAAATTGGAGAAGTGGAGTTGATCTATGATCAGTTCAATGCATTTGCAGCTTCTAATTCCCAATATTTAATGTCGGGTGAGGAATTAATCATTACCGCAGGGGTGGGTGCATTCAGTAGCGCTGCTAAACCTACTATCTCTGTTGATGGCACCGTGATTCCAATTACTGCAGATGGATCTGCAACTTATAAATCAACGGCTGGTGCACCAGGCTTAAATTCGAAAAGAGTTCGTATTTCATTTATAAAACCTGATGGTGAAACAGCGATTGTTGAAAAAATCGTGAACTATACGGTAGGTACACCTTCGGGTTTAGTGGTATCCACTGATAAAACAAGGGTATTTTATAAAGGCCTAGATAATCCATTAAGTATTACTGGTGGTGGTGGCGCTGAAAAAATTAATGCAAGTGTTGAAGGCACTGGTGCAACCATTAAAAAAGCAGGACCTGGACAATATATTGTTAACTGTACCCAATTGGGTTCGGTAGTGGTAGATATTAATGATGGCAAACAAACGCAAAAAGTAACGATACCTGTAAAACGTGTACCCAATCCTTTGGCATTAGTAGGGGAAAGTGCAGGTGGAAATATGGCAGCGAATGTATTTAGGGTGCAAGGTGGTGTGGTTGCTGAATTAAAAGATTTTATTTTTGAAGGTATTAAATTCAATGTAACTTCATTCATCGTCATTGGTACTGGAAAAGGTTTTGATGAACCTGAATTTAGAGAAGTGGTAGGAAATAAATTTTCAGGTGGTGCGCAGGATTTAGTCAAAAGATGTCAACCAGGCAGTACGGTGACCATTGGCGAAATAAAAGTAACAGAACCAGGTGGCGGAACTCGAAAGCTAGATCAAACAATCACTTTTATACTTCAATAATTATTAAAGCAGGAAGTGATTTAAAATATATCAAATGAAAAAGTATCAAATTTATAGCAGCTTTATTGTAGCAATCCTATTTGTTGCCAACACGACTAGTGCGCAATTTAATTATGGAGGTAAAAAGAAACCTGCAACCGCGGGAAAGGATACCACAATCGCGCCTGCAGTAGCTGCCCCGGATACAACAAAAAAAGCAGTTGCATTTGATCCGAATGTAAAGTCGGTAAAAACATTTGATACTACTTTGGTGGGTGGATTTAATGCCAAAGCGAAGAAAAGTTTAAGAAACAATTACGCCTTTTTTTCAGAGACCAATAAGCGCGCTGGTGTGCAACAACGCATTCCCTTGCCTTATGAAAATTTAAGAGAAGAGGATGCATTATTTAGTGAATTTGTTTGGGAGGAAATTGATGGCCGTGAAAAATTAAATCGTCCATTTGTTTATCAGGCATATGATGATAATGGGGACCAAAGATTCTTTGCCATATTATTGAGGGCAATTGAAAAGGAGGAGGCGGTTCCTTTTTCAGCGGATGGTGGTGATGATCGATTCACAACGCCGATCACCTATGATCAAGTTTCTGCAATGTTAAAAGGAAGTTTAGATACACAATTAGTGCAAAACGTGGACAATCCGAATGTATATGACACCAGTATTATATACAATACAAAATTAGCACCAAGTCCAGACTCTATTTATACTTTCAGATTAAAAGAGCAATGGATTTTTGATAAAAAAACAAGTCGGATGTATTGTCGTATCATTGGTATTGCACCAGTGGCGACTATCGTAATTAATAATAAGCCAGTGAAGCGTACTTTATTTTGGTTGTATTATCCTGAATTAAGAACCAGCTTAGCTAAAAATGAAGTGTACAATCCAAAAAATATTTCTACTAGAATTACTTGGGAAGAATTATTTGAAAGCAGGTATTTTAATAGTTATATCGTTAAATCAAGCATGGATAATTATAACGACAAATTGTTGAATGCTATTTATAAGGATCCATTAAGAAGACTACAAGAAGGAGAGAAAATCAGACAAAAAATATTTGATTACGAACAGGATCGATGGGTGTATTAATCTAACTTATTAAAAGCGGCTACTAAAATAGCCGCTTTTTTTGCACCTATAATTTCAGTTAATAGTTCTGGGCTGGAGGCTTTTATTTTATTGACTGATTTAAAGTACAATAATAACATTTCTATTGTTTTGGGACCAATACCTGTGATATGATCTAAGCTATTTTCTAAAGCGCCTTTAGATCTTTTAAGGCGGTGAAATTGAATGCCAAAACGGTGTACCTCATCTCTAATTTGTCGAATCAATTTATGCGCCTCGCTATTCCAGTTGAGCTTGATGGAATCTTGGTCATATACAAAAAACAACTCTTCTAAATTTTTAGCCAAGCCTACCATGGTCACTTTGTCTTGAATACCTAATGAGGTCATCGCTTCCAATGCTGCATTGAGTTGCCCTTTACCACCATCAATGATAATCAGTTGGGGAAGGGGTAATTTTTTTTCGAGGACACTAGTGTATCTTCTGAAAACAGATTCCTTCATACTCGCAAAGTCATTAATTCCAACTACCGTTTTTATATTAAAGTGTCGGTAATCTGATTTACTGGGCAATCCATTTTTAAAACAAACCATCGCGGATACCGGATAAGCCCCTTGAATATTTGAATTATCGAAACATTCAATGTGAAGTGGCATCTCGTTCAGGTATAAAACTGATTTTAGTTCCTGCAAAATGATATTGTCCGACGGCGCACCAGTTGTTTTTAATAGTAATTGCTTATACTTCCAATCTTTTAAAGCGTAGTCAGCATTTTTTTGGGATAAGGCCAGCAGCTGTTCTTTATCACCTGCTTTTGGAATGGTATATTTTACATTCGGCTCTTTTTCGGCAAGTTCAATGGACACTATTATTTCCTGTGCAGTTGAATGCATATTGTTTCTGAAGTGGTGAATTGCAAAGGCAAGGATGGTTTCCTTAGCTTCTTCTAATGGAACACTAAGTGGTAAAATATGTGTCTGTATTATTTTACCATCCTTTATCATCAGATAGTTTACATAGGCCTGCTCTTGATCGTAAGCAATGCTAAACACATCCATTGGAGAAAGACTTTTGGTATATACCACTGATTTGGTTTGGTAGTTCTCCAACTGTTCAATTTTTCGTTTGGTGAATTCTGCTTTTTCAAAATCCAATGCCCCAGCTTCCGTCTTCATTTTTTGTTTCAATTCCTGCACCACTAACTTTACATTTCCTTTCAACAAATGCTGTACTTGTTGAATTGAATTTTCATACCCTGCTTCATCTTGAAAGCCTTGGCAGGGGCCCAAGCAATTACCTAAATGATATTCTAAACAAACTTTAAATTTGCCTTGATCAATATTTTTTTTAGTTAAGGGGAGGGTGCAAGTTCTTAATGGAATGGTTTGTTTGATATGGTTCATGAGCTCCCGCACAGCAAGCACATGGGTAAAGGGGCCAACATAAGTAGACCCATCTTTAATTTTACGCCTCGTTAAAAATACCCTTGGAAATTTTTCATTTTTGATAACGATATATGGATAGGATTTATCATCCTTTAAATTGATATTATACTTTGGCTGATAATTTTTAATTAATTCATTTTCCAAAATAAAGGCATCATGTTCTGAATTGACAATCGTAAAACGGATGTCCTTAATTTTTTGCACCAATTCCGTGGTTTTGGCATTTTGTTGTCCGGACAGGAAGTAGGAACTCACTCTGTTTTTAATATTCTTTGCCTTACCTACATACAGCAACTTGCCTTTTTCATCAAAGTATTGATAAATGCCTGGCTCCTTTGGTAAACTGCCCTGAATTTGCTTAAAAATTGCTTTTTCCATATTGGGTGCTGAGTTCACAAAAATACTTTATATTTTTGTGCTATGGAATTATCTGTAAATATACCTGCCCTTCTTTTTCCAGCCATCAGTTTGATCATGTTGGCCTATACGAATCGTTTTTTAGCCCTATCCAATCGTGTAAGGATGTTACACGATAAATACCAGCTCATTGAGCAAAGGCATATTGTTTTTGGGCAAATAAAAAACCTAAAATATAGGATTAAGTTGGTGCAAAATATGCAAACCTACGGGGTGGCTACTTTGTTATCTTCGATACTATGCATGTTTTTTATATTCATTGAATATCAAGCTGTGGCGAAGTTCATATTTGCCGTAAGCTTAATTACATTTTCTATTTCCATCTTTATTTCCTTCATTGAAATAAGATTAAGCACCAAAGCAATTGAGCTTGAGTTAAGTGATATGGAAGGACTTGAGGATCCTTCCGCGATGGAATACCTTCGTAAAAAGTTTGAAAGAGAAAAATAGCTTATTCCATTTTATAATGCAGCACGTCTTTCTCCAATTTGTTGGCGCCACATAGCATAGTACAATCCCTTTTCTAATAGTAAGGATTCATGTGTTCCCTTCTCAATTATTTGGCCCTTTTCCAGCACATATATTTTGGTTGCATGAATAATGGTACTCAAGCGATGAGCAATCATAATGGTAATTTGGGCTCGCTCAGCAGATAATTTACGTATGGTATCTGTAATAGATTCTTCTGTTAAACTATCTAAGCTTGAAGTAGCTTCATCAAATATGAGTAAATGCGGGTGTCTTAATAAGGCTCTAGCAATGGAGAGTCTTTGTTTTTCGCCACCACTTAATTTCAAACCGCCTTCTCCAATTAAAGTAGCAAGCCCATCGCCTCCTTTGTCTAAAATATTTTTACAACTTGCTTTTTCTAAGGCAATCAACATTTCTTCCTCGGTTGCATTGGGTGCTACAAAGGCTAAGTTCTCCTTAATGGTTCCTGCGAATAGTTGTGTGTCTTGCGTAACAAAACTTATCTGATTACGAAGCACCCCCATATCAATTTTATTGGTATTCACTTCATTCACTAATATTTCACCTTCCTGAGGCTGGTAAAGACCTACTAGTAGCTTAACCAAAGTACTTTTGCCTGCGCCTGATGGGCCAACAAAGGCAATGGTTTCTCCAATTTTTGCATCAAAGCTAATATCATCAATGGCTTTGAAGTTGGCTGTTTGGTGCTGAAATCCAACATTTTTAAAAGATAAGTTATTTATTTCCCCTATGGCAACCGGATTAGCTGGCACCTGCTCAATAGGTTTTTGCATTAATGTATTAAAATTATTTAAGGAGGCCTCTGTTTCTCGATAGCTCATAATGATACTCCCAATTTCCTGTAATGGTCCAAAAATAAAAAAGCTATAAAATTGTAAGGATATTAATTGTCCTACGGTTAGGATTTGTTTAAAAATAAGCCACATCAAAGTGAATGTGATTACCTGTCTTAAAAAATTCACCATGGTGCCTTGAATAAAACTAATGGACCTGATATTTTTTACTTTTCTAAGCTCAAGTGCTAATATTTTATAGGTATTATTATTAAGTCTTTGTATTTCCTGATTGGTCAATCCCAGGCTTTTGACCAATTCAATATTTCTTAAACTTTCAGTGGTGCTGCCAGCAAGGGTAGTCGTTTCCTTAACAATGTTTTTTTGTATCGACTTGATTTTCTTACTTAACAAATTGGTAACATAGGCAATCATACTTGCGCCACCCATATAAATAGGAATGATGGACCAATGTAATCGCGTCGCATAAATGGATACGAAAATGACGCTTACAATGATGCCAAAAAGGACATTGACCACATAGCCGATAAATTTTTCACAATCGGTTCTTGCTTTTGTTAAAATGGATAAGGTTTCACCACTGCGTAAATCCTCAAATGATTGATAAGGTAATTGCATGGAATGCTTTAATCCATCTGTAAATAAAGCAGCTCCAAATTTCTGTATAATTACATTCACTACATAGTCCTGAAACGCTTTAGCAATGCGACTTACCATTGCCGTGCCTACCAATAATAAAAGCATATTACTTACCCCCCACATAAATTGTGATTGGCTTCGAGTGGCACCTGATTGATCCACCATAGGGTTTTTTGCAAACTCGTCAATTAATTTTCCAAAGATCATTGGGTCAAAAAGTGAAAAGGTTTGATTGATGCCTGCAAGGATAAATGCCAGTAAAACCAAGGGTCTGTATGGCTTTAAATATTGTAATAAAATTTTCATATAAG
>SHWT01000036.1 GCA_009693715.1 Chitinophagaceae bacterium | reverse complement strand
GACAAACAAGAAGATGTTTATACTGAAGTAAGAAAATTAAGTCACGAGGCTTTATCTTATTTAAATAAAACTGGCGACAACGCAAGTCAAACAAGTTTAGCGAAAGGAGATGCCTTCTTTTACAAAGGAGATGTAAGCAAATGGAAAAAATTTGTATATGGCGTATTAGCTAGATCTTTTAATCATTTGACCAATAAAGCAGATTACAAAGCTGACTCGGTTTTGTTTTACACCAACTTGGCGATGAAAGAAAGTACCGATGATGGCTTGGTTAAATACACAGCTTCATTAGTCAGTGCGACCAATAATATGTTTGGTCCATTTAGAGCAAACTTAGGCGGTGCCTCAACAACTTCTCCAACGGCAATCAGACAGGGTGCTTTTATTGCTAACTTAATGAGTGGTGCAAATAGTGCTTTTCCTGGTGTTATTGATCCTAGAGCAATTTATATTTTACGTTTAAATGCAAACAATACATTTAAAGGTGTTGAACCCAATAAAGGTCAAGCTGTTTTAGCTGCAAATGATCGTCCTGAGAACTTTTGGGGTGTGCCACAAATTTCAGCAAATAATACAGCTCCGGCAAATGACTTGAACTGTCGTTTTATTTTCCGAAACGATGCACCTTTCCCTGTAATGACTGCAACTGAAATTTCATTTATGCGAGCAGAAGCTGCCTTCTTAAAAGGAGACAAAGCAACAGCGTTGGTTGCTTATAAGGATGGTATCGCAAAACACTTTGATTTATTAATGAACTATTATAATACCAATGTGCCTGCTGCTAGTTTATTAACTGCTACTATGAAAGCTAATTTTTTAGCGAATCCATTAGTAGTTCCAGCAAACGCAGCTAATTTAACATTGTCCATGATTATGTTGCAAAAATATATTGCCATGTTTGGCTATGGTACTTTTGAAACCTGGACGGATATGCGTCGTTACCACTATGTTGATTTGGATAAAACAACTGGCAAACAAGTATTTACTGACTTCGTGGCACCTACTGGAACTGGCTTGTTTGAAGACAATGGTGGTAAATTAGTATACAGAATGCGTCCAAGATTCAACTCGGAATATGTATGGAATATTAATGAATTAGGAAGAATTGGTGCAACGCAATTAGATTATCACACGAAAGAACAGTGGTTTTCTCAAAAATAAAAAATGCTAAAAAAATAAATTATGAAAAAATCATTACAACATATATTTTTCGGAAGCTTAGTCCTTGTAATTGGATTAGTTGCTTGTAATAAAGATACTACCTATATAGCTGATCCAGTTACGTTAAGTTCAAGTGCATACATCAAATTTTTACATGTATCACCTTCTTTAGCTACTATTACTGGACAAGCGGATAACGTGACCTTGTTAAACTTGGATTTAAAGTCAAATACGTATAGTAAACTAACAGGTACCCCTTTGGCATATGAAAGATATTTTCCAACAACAACCAATGTTTATGCTGCTGTTACTGCAGGACTAAAAACTATTAAATTTAGTTTAGCAGCAATAAGTCAAAAAGATTCCCTAGAATTATTTTTAAAACAAGTGCAAGCTGATGCAGGAAAGTATTATAGTTTCATTATTACCGACTCCATTAAATCAGCATCATTAAGTAAAGCAATGTTTTTACAAGATGATATATTAACACTGGGTTCAACGCAAATTGGAATGCGTTTTGTTCATGCTATTTGGAATGATACTGCTGCTAAAAATGTTGATATATTTTCAATTAGGAATAATGCAACTATTTTTTCTGCACGCGGTGCAGGATCTGCTAGTACATTTACTCCGTTAAACTATTTCACAACGAGTGATACTTTAATTGTTAGACGCGCGGGTACTACCTTTGCACTAGCCAGCTTGAACGGGGTTGGTTTTACACCCGGCCGTAATTATACCTTAGTATATAAAGGAAACGGTGCTGTGACTACTGCTACAGCTAAGCCGCGTTCTTTGTTGATCTATGGTCACTAGGATGCAATAAAGTATTTATAAAATAACCCTCACGAATTCGCGAGGGTTATTTTTTTGTGCTACTTTTAAGAATAAAATTTAGCGTAATAACAAAATACAAGTATATATGAATTTAAAAACAGCTGTTAATAGTGGACTTTTCATTGTACTACTATTTTGTTTTTCGTCTGTATCCTTGGCACAATCCTCCATTTTAAAATGGAAAGAAGTAACGAACCAATTTGGTCCGCTTCCTAATTCAATAAAAGTGTTTGAATCAGAAAATACCTATCAAGACAGCGCATTTAAAGGGTTTTATGTTGAAATTGATACCAAGGATAAAAATTTACACCTAGATACGGATACTACTTTATTTAGACGCTTAACGCCACAACAATTTTATACTAAATTAGAGCAGCCATTAGTTGTTGTGAATTCCTCATTTTTTGAATTTAAAAGAAATACCAACGTCAATATAGTGGTGAAAAATGGCCTGCCTATTAGTTATAATATTCATGATATTCCAGGTAAAGGAAAAGATACACTTACCTATACACATGTATTGGGTGCAGCCTTAGGGATGGATAAAAAGGGCAGTATGGACATAGCGTATACTTTTACGGATTCGGCGAGCAAAACCATCATGTATCAGCAATTACCTATGAATGCATTTAAGGATTCAAATGTCAAATTAGTTGCGACTGATCCGAACTTAATCAATTTGAGTGTTTGGAAATTGAAATGGGCAAACGGTGGTGGCCCAGTTTTAATGAGATCAGGGCGAATTAATATTTCAAATAACGAGGAAAGAAAATTTGCAGGCAAGGCCATCAATGACTATCATCCGAGAACAGCTATGGGCTATAATATGGACGGGAAATTAATTATTATGGCTATTCAAGGCCGGATGAAAGGAATAGCGCTTGGTGCAACGCTAAATCAAATGGCTGCTTTTTTTGAGCAATTAGACTGTTACGAAGCAATCAACTTAGATGGGGGCGGAAGCTCTTGCTTATTAGTGAATGGCAAGGAAACTATTAAGCCCTCTGATCCTACAGGACAGCGGCCAGTACCTGCTATATTTTATGTGAAATAAAAATTATTTCGACTTGGGAACTAGTAATAAGTTTTTTTGTAAGGTTTGTTTTAAATGCCTTTTTACAACATCGCCCATCGTCTTTGCTTTATGGTAAGTGGAGGGCTCCTTAAAATGCGCCGTTAATTCTTTTTTTAGCTGTTCAATTTTTTCAGGCTGCGAAATTTTATCCTTACACATAATATCAAACAACTCTTTCACTTGGTATTTAGCAAGCACCAATCTAAAAGTCATCATGGTTCTTTCTTCGGCCTGGTATTGTGCAATTGATTTTGCATCTAAATTATTAATGACCAAATTAACAAAGTCAATATTTTCCTTATAAAACTGCGGCAGGTATAAACTTTTTCGTCCTTCGTAGGATTGTTGGTCAAAATCGATGGCTCTAATACGGTATTGAAAATCCTCTATATCAGGAATAATATTTACTACATAGTTATAGGAACGCATGTCCCCTAATAATTGGACAAAGCAACGCTCATTAAATTTTACAAATTCTTTCGCTAATCTAATTACATTGGTATTGGGATCGCGTAAGTGATCCGTAATAAAAATGTCACCAGGAATGCCTGGAATATGCTCTTCAATTAAGGTTTCATTATGCGTGAAATAAGTAATTCTATTCGGGGACAACAAATGTTCAAGCTCTAAGCCATATACCCTGCTTGCATCTGCTTGCTTTATGTAATAGTGGTCGTAGTTGTCGTTCAGCTTATTAATAATTCTAATTCTAAAGGGTTGGCTATTCCCAAAATAACAAAAATCAATTCTTGAAACATCTAAATGATCAATATAACTTATATCCCCTTCAGTTTTTAAAATGGCATAAAGACGAACCAAGCTTACGCGCAAGTGTTCCCATTCCTTCATATCGAAAGATAATTTTTCCCAACTGGTATCCTTTCCTTGTTTGTTTTTTAAAGGAACCGAGTAAGTGTATCTTTGTAAATCTTTATAGCTTACTGGTAATCTTACCTCGCGGCCATACCGAACTAAATAATTACGGAGTTGCGCATTAATAGGGAATATGGGCTTTTTTCTGGAGGGCTTTTCGGGCTCGTTCGACTTTATAATATTTTCAAAAAAATTATTCAATGACTTTGATTCTATTTTATTTGCCCAAGGTTTTAATACGCATATTTTTAAAACGTACCACATCGCCATGTCCTAAAAATCCAATATGACCAGTGGTGTTTTTTAAACCTGGGTGTTGGTTGTTGTCCATGGTGCCATTTTTGGTGGCTTCTTTTAAATCAGCTTCAGTTATTACAGTGCCATTTAAAGTGACTTTAATTTTTGAACCTTGAATCATAATTTCTTCTTGATTCCATTCACCGGTCGTTTTTAAAAACCCTCTTTTTGCAGCTACAATACCATAAACAGATCCGTGGTATTGGTAGGATTGTAGTGTTGCGTACATGGGATGCTCACTATCTATTACTTGTATTTCCATTCCTACATATGCTGCATCACCTTCTAAGGGTGCATGAATACCAATACCGTTATTAGCACCTGGTGTCAACTGAAACTCAAATCGATAAATAAAATCACTGTACTGTTCACTCGTATATAAATTTCCACCCCCTTTTGCTTCAGGATTTACTTCAATGGCACCATTTATTAATAAGTAACCTGCTTTATTTCCTATCCATTTGTCCATATTTCTGCCATCAAATAATTGTACAAATCCTTCTTGTTTTTCGGGTTCCGTTAATGTGGTAGTGGTGGTGGATTCATTGGGTAATTCTCGTAAGTAGATATTACGGTAAGCTACATAAGTCCCATGTGCTTGTAATTCAATTTGCTCCTTTGTGAACAGGGGTAGTTTGCGATCCCAATAATTTTCAAGTGAAATATTATCGGTTACCAAAATACCATTTAAATACACCGTTACTTTATCGCCCTTCATAATTATATGAAAAGTATTCCATTCCCCTATTTTATTATCAGCTACTAATAAAGGCTTACTTATATTTTTTTGATTATTGTATAACCCGCCTGAACCTACTTGTGCACCCACTTCGCGACGGCTGGTATCCCAAATTTGTATTTGTGGTGTGCCTCTTAAATAGATACCTGCATCTCCTTTTTCAGTTATTTTCCAATCCACATACATTTCCATGTCACCGTATTGCCTCTCCGTACATAAATTATCACCATGTCCGGTAAATACCAATAAGCCATCTTTTATCACCCAATCTTTTTGGATGGAGTCATTTACTTTTTGTTGTGCAGTAGCTAATTCAGCTTGGCTCATTTTTCCTCGAGCAATTGGATTTGAAACCAGTCCCTTCCATCCTGTTAAATCCTTGCCATTAAACAAGGAAACAAATCCGTAATCATAAGGCATTTTTTTGAGGTGCTTTTTAAGCATAGGAACCAATAGGGCGCTATCCTCACCACTGATGAGTGGAAGGGCTTGCTCAAGTGCTTGACGAACTATGGGGCCGCTAATTGTATGATTTGCTAACGCTAATCTTATAACAATTAAAGCTGCTTCCTTTTGTACACCCGTTTCTGCTAAAAATTGGCTAACAAATATCAAAGCACCCAAGCTAGGTATTTTTGCAGCTTGTATTAATATACTTTTCTTTTGAAAATTATTTCCATTCACTTTTACCTTGTCCATTTGATCCTGAAGCGCTAATAATTGTTGTGCTGAATTTTGTTGTACTTGTTTTGTTGGTGCAAGCTTTGGGAGGGAGGGTAAGCTTTGTAATTTTGCATTGACCACTTCGGCTGCACTTAATAAACCGATTTGTGCATTGATAAATGTGGTCGCATAATTGGTACTTGCTTTTTTTAATTGTTTTTTAAGCAATTGAACGGTCTTTACTTTTTTAGCAGTTTCCAATGAAATAATGTTTACATATGCGTTTAAGGCATAGGTGGCTTTTAATTTTAAGGAGTCGTCGTCCAACATTTTAAAAAGAAGTTTCCACTCCGCACTTTTCCAAGTACCCATCGTTGTTAATGCATCTGCAACTTCACTCGCATGCTGGTAAGGAAACATCGTCAATACTTGATTTACACCTTTTTCTCCCTTTTGTGCTTGCACCTGGAAGGAAATAAAAAAGGTGATTGCAATTAAGTAAATATATTTTTTCATAAAAAGGTATTCTAAATTTTTTCTAAATCGGTGGATTCATGTTACGCATATGTTTCATGAACTAACATTCATTAAATACTCCAAGGGCCACGCATGGGCGGGTTAATTAAAAAATTAGCTTCTGTGTCATTTAAAAATTCTTGGGTATCTGGATCAAAATGTAAGGTTCTGCCTAATTGTAAGGCAATCTTACCCATATTAATAATGGTACATGACCTAAATCCATTAGACTCATTTAATGCAAATGGAGTTCGATACTTTACGGCGTCCAAAAAGTTGGTTACCTGTGGTGCAGGATCTGGCATCATTACAATTTTCTCTTTTAAATTTGGGATGTCAGATTTAAATCCGGCAAATAATTTTCCTTTTGGCCCTTCGATATATGCTGCATTAGGATCGGTTGCTTCCCCATCTAAAATAATTTTACAACCATCGGTATAAGTGTAGGTGATTTTTCGGAAGGTACCACATGCATCAGGATGTTGTTGTTCAGCAGCTACTTCCACTTTAACAGGACTGGTTTCATCCTTTCCTAAAAAATATTGAATTGGGTCCAAATAGTGTTGTCCCATATCACCCAAACCTCCGCCATCATAATCCCAGTAACCTCTGAAAGTGCCATGAACACGGTGGGCATTGTAAGGTTTATAAGGCGCTGGTCCCAACCACCTGTCATAATCTAATTGCGCGGGGATGGCTTGTTCTTCTAATTTTGTTTTTCCTATCCAATAAAATTTCCAATCAAATCCGGTTGTCTTACTTACAGTAACAGTAAGCGGCCATCCCAATAATCCAGATTCTACTAATTTTTTAATTGGCTTTACTGTCGTATTCATTCCATAAAAATTATCTTCAAAACGGAACCAAGTATTTAAACGAAACATTCTTTTGTATTCCTTTACCGCTTCTACTACTTTTTTCCCTTCCCCAATTGTACGCGTCATTGGTTTTTCACACCAAATATCTTTTCCAGCTTTTGCTGCAGCTACCGCCATGATGCCATGCCAATGTGGAGGGGTAGCAATATGTACAATATCTACTTCAGGAAGTGCAATCAATTCTTGGTGATTGTGAAATGTCTTCACCCCACCCCCAATTAATTTTTCAGCACTTAGCAAATGATTTTTATCAACATCGCAAATCGCTACCACTCTTGTTCCAGCATAACCAATATGACCGCGGCCCATACCCCCTAAACCAATAATACCTTTGGTAAGTTGATCACTAGGGGCTATGAATCCCTTTCCCAATACATGTCTTGGTACAATTGAAAATCCCGCAATGATGGTTACTGTATTTTTTAAAAATTTCCTCCTGGTATTTTTTTCAATTTTCATTTGAATATTTTTTACACTAAAAATTAGTTTATAAATAAAATTATCCCTTAACTTAATTTGAACACTTTCACATTTCTAAAATAAATGGGGGCGCCTGCATGTTTTCCTTGTAATCCTATATGACCACGAAGCGCAAGCGTTGACATTGGGTTTTTCAACCAAGAAGGCACACTGCTTCCATCTGGATTTACTTTACTAGAGGTAAAATCATCCATATTACATTCATTAACCAATGTCCCATTTAAAACAATTGATATCATTTTTCCTTTACAAGTAATTGTGAAGTGATTCCATTCTCCAGCAGGCTTTAATGATTTATTGGTTGCAGGCTTGCGTCCAAAAATAGCGGCACATTGCCAAGTGGGTGCTGCTTTGCTCCATTGCTTTGAATAATCATCTGCAATTTGTATTTCTACAGAATTAGGAATCCACTCTACAATATCTGTTGCGTGCACAATAACACCGCTATTGGTGCCATCTGCATTTTGAAAATCTAAATCCAAAATAAAGTCATCGTATTCATCAAAGCTCCAAATAGCATCATCTTTACTTGCGGTAATTACGCCACTTGAATCCTTCCAAATTGATTTATTATAAATTGCTTTTGATAAATTATTTCCGAATAAATTTTTCCATCCTTTACCCATGGGCTGTCCTTGAACAACAATTGGTGTATTTTGTGCATTTGAATTAAAGTGGATACCAATGAATAGGAAGAATAAAATAAATTGAATTTTTTTCATGCACTTTGTTATTAATTTTTACCTTTTGTCGCTAATTATTCTATTATTACCTAGTTGTTGCACTAAGCGATATTAAATTGCTTTTAAAGAAGGGTATGCAAATATTTGCTTTTCTAAATTTATTGTTTTTTGCTTAAATTCCGCTCATCTATTTAGTTATACGCTAGTGAGTCCGACTAATTATTTTCATTGCGAATGGCGATTCCGTTTCTAGCCTTATTTTGTAGCCCATTATCAATACTCATTGCGCCGTTTACCCATACATATTTTATGCCTTTACTATATTGATGTGGTTGATTGTATTCAGATGCATCTGAAATTTCATCTTCATCAAAAATGACGATATCAGCAAAATAACCTTCTTTAATTAACCCTCTATTTTTTAAATTAAACTTTTGGGCGGGCAAGCCAGTCATGCGTCTTATGGCTTCTTCTAAATTAATCACCCCTAACTCTTTAACATATCTTCCCAAAACTCTTGCATTGGTTCCATAAGCACGTGGATGCGGCATACCGGAACCAAAATTGACAATACCAGCATCGCTTGCAAACATATTAAATGGGTACTTCATGATTGTTTTTACATCGTCCTCACTCATGCCATGATAGATCATTTGTGCACCGCCTTTTTCAATCATTTGAATAATGGTTTCCGCTTCCTGTTGGGCATTACTTTTATTACCTCTTGAAATATTTATTTCTTCAATACTTTTTCCATTATAACTTGAATCTGCACCATAATTAGCAACAACAGCGTAACTAAAATGTTTTAATCCTCTTTTTTTGATGATACCTATACTGTGTGCTGCAACTTTTTTTCTGATAATCGGATTTTTTAACCTTGTCATGATTGAATCCTGCCCATCAGCTAAAACCCAATCAGGAAGTAACACACTAAGCTGTGTACTACTAGCTGTATAAGGGTATTGATCAATCGTAACATCAATCCCTTCCTTCCTTGCATTTATTATTAATGGAATTGTTTCCTTACTTCTTCCCCAGTTATTTTGCCCGCTTACTTTAAAATGTGAAATTTCAACAGGAATATTTGCTTCACGACCAATGTTAATGGCTTCATTAATTGCATCCACAACTTTATCTTCTTCATATCTAATATGTGATGCATACACGCCTCCATTATTGGACACTACCTTAGCTAGCCTTACAATTTCTGAAGTAGGCGCATAAGTACCAGGAATATAAATTAAGCCAGTGGACAGACCAACAGCACCCTCATTCATTGCTTTTTGTGCTAATTGTTCCATCTGTATTAACTCTTGTTCTGTTGCATTCCGATTGGCAGTTCCCATGACTTGCTTACGAATGGTATTGTGTCCAATTAAAGATCCAATATTGATAGCAACGCCAACGGAATCAATACTATTAAAATATTTTTTTAAATCCTCCATCGACCCGCCACAATTTCCTGTAATCACGGTGGTTACCCCATCATAAATAAAGTTAGGGGCCAATGGGTTTCTTATTGCTGCATTTTCAATATGCCCATGAACATCAATAAAGCCCGGTGAAATGATCGATCCTTTTGCATCAATTTCTCGGACCCCTTTCCATTTTTGTAAATTACCAATGGCTACAATTTTATCTTTTGTAATGGCCACATCCTTATACTGCCATTGATTCCCCATCCCATCTATTAATTTACCATGTCGGATAATATAATCTGCTGTTTGCCCATGACTATTTAAAGCGTATAAAAAAGTTAAAGCGATTAGCGTGATTTTTTTCATTATAAGATTTGTTTATTTTTAATCGTATATTTTATTAATAAAACTAATTGATCCCTATTACTCGTTAGGATAGTTTTAACATTTTGTGTTTTAGCCCCCTATAAATCTATGAATAATTGTATTAAAAGGAGTTACATAGGTAAAAAATTAGCTCCCTTTTTTTGGAAAAAAGACGAAGATTATTTAGCTTGAGAGTACTTAAACCAAATCACTAAAACCATTTTACTTATGAGTCAACCTATTAATGCAAATCGGCTGTTTTATGCGAGTTGCTTTGCACTTATTACGACCGCTTTTTCATTCAGTATCCGAGCTGGTATTTTAACACAGTTGGGAACCGAAATGAATTTAGACACCGTACAATTGGGAACCATTAATTCCATGTGGTTTCTTGGATTCCCGATTTCCATGATCTTAGGCGGTATTTTTTATTCCTACATTGGACCAAAATTAATCATGCAAATAGCATTGGTCGCACATGCTGTTGGTATTTTAATGACTATTTATGCTGTTGATTACAACACCCTTTTAATCTCAACCCTATTGATTGGCCTGGGTAATGGGTGTACTGAAGCTGCTTGTAATCCAATGATTGCTGATTCTTATTCTGGCATTCAAATGAACAGCAAAATGAATCGCTTCCATATGTGGTTCCCTGGTGGAATTGTATTGGGCGCCTTGGTTTCAAAATTCATGACAGATGCGAATATGCAGTGGCAAGCACAAATCTGGGTTATTTTAATTCCTACAATTATTTATGCAGTATTGTTTTATGGTCAAAGTTTTCCTAAAGCAAGAATTGGAGATAACTCAGTATTGGCGAATTTTAAAGCCATGTTGAATCCTTTATATTTATTTATGGCCGCATGTATGGCTTTAACTGCAATATCTGAATTTGGTCCGCAACAATGGGTTGGACCCATTTTAGCAAAAGCGGGCGCTAGTCCAATGTTAATTTTAGCATTGGTGACTGGTTTAATGGCGGTAGGCAGATATTTTGCTGGACCATTAATTAAGAAATTAAATACAGTGGGTGTATTACTTGGCTCGGCTGTGTTTGGCGTTATTGGCTTATATATGATGAGTACTATGCAAGGATCTATGCTTTATGTAGCTGCTGTATTTTATGCTTTAGGTATTTGTTATTTCTGGCCTAATATGCTAGGCTTTATCGCTGAAAACCTTCCTCAAACTGGCGCACTAGGTCTTTCTATATTAGGCGGTATTGGAATGTTCTCCTCCTCTATGTTCCAACCCGTAATTGGTGCGTGGATCAGAGACAACAAAGTGGTCGCAGAAGCGAAAGGTTTAGTAGGCGATGCTGCTGACTTAGCAGCGGGACAATCTACTTTATCCAATATGCTTATTTTCCCTGGAATTTTAATTGTGGCATTTACTGCTTTGTACTTTTTTGGAAAAAAGAAACAAGTAGCTTAAGTCATTAGGTGTTTTATAAAAAAGGGTCCCCTCCGAAAAATCGGAGGGGACCCTTTTTTTAATAGAAGTATTGCTTTAATTGAATGAGTTGATTCGGAATAGGTTGCGCGTTCCAATGGCTATGTATTGCCATAGCTGCACCCAAACTTGAAGCTTGAGATAAGGTTGCAGCAAATACTTTTTTATTTGGATAAGCAGCTGCTAACAAGTGCATGAATACTGGATTATTGCTAAAGCCACCATCCACAAATATTTGGTCAACATCTGCATTATTTAAAACTAAGTTGGTACTCGTTACTTGTTGTTGAATAATATTAAATATTACTTGGTGGTAAGCTTCCTCATAACTATCAATATTAAAAAGTGTACCCGATTCTATTAAGTTTTTATAGATCACTACGTTAAACTCGACGGTTTTATAATAATCCACCGGTTGATTAAACTGTTCTGCTAATTTTTTTATTTGTTGCTCATGTTCATTGCCTGCAAATAAGCGAGAAGCCTTAATTGGATTTCCAGTATAGGAAATATAACACAAACAATCCTGCTTTAATTCCGCTTCGGTAAGGATGCTTTGATTAAATGGATTCAGGCTAATACTCCATGTGCCTGTTGAAATTAACACATAGGGCGTTTGAAAGGAATGTATATAAGGCACTAGGGCTGCTGAACTATCATGAAGGCCAATGCCCACTTTTAAGGGTTGCGCAACAAATGGAAAATTTACTTCAATGACTTCATCACTTTTTTTGATGGGCGCTAGTTTATCAATGATGCCTTCCTGAAGCACCCATGCATGGTATTGCTTTGTGTTAAAATTCCATAAATGGGTATGACAGCCAATACTAGTGATATCGGAAAAAACTTGTTGTGTAAATAAGAAACTTAAATATTGTGGTAAATGCAATGCCGTTTTAAGCGCTTCGAACTTGATAGGCAGTTCATTTTTTATTCGATAAAGTTGCATGCCCGAATTTAGGTTTCCTAAGATAGGAGATGCGGTTACTTTTGCCAGTTCTTGTTCGCCACCATAGTCAGCATAAAATTTTTCCTGTAGTGCTTTATCAAAAGGCTTTAGATAATTATATAAAGGGGTGATTTCTTTATTGTTATCATCTAACAAAACAAAGCTTGCCCCATAGCCTGAAAAATTTATTGCTTTAATTTCAAAAGCCCTGTTTTGCATAATTTCCGCAAAGGAACTAAGCATCCATTCCTTTAATTTAATAATATCCTCACCTTCAAACCCATCTTCATCTTTTATTTCTTGAAATTGTTCAATGGATTCATAAACCATATTATAGGCTTCATCAAAAAGCAATAACTTTTTGTTGGTTTTACCAATATCAAAAATTAATATGACAGGCGTTGCATTCATTATAAGCCAGAGGCAATGGTGTTTCCTCTTTGATGTATTAATTGATTTCGAACTTGTTCTGTTCTGTAAAATTGTAAAGGATGTATAGCAGCGCCAGCCCTCAATCTAGCTTCGGCAACAATAGCCCGAACATCGGTTCTGAATGCGTTTTGTAATATTTCCTGTGCTGCAACTACATCGTTATTTTGTTGCGCTTCGTTTAAAGCAAGTCGATCCACTAATAAAGCCTGTGCATATGAAGTCATAATGGCTTCCACCGATTGTAATAAATCTTCTAATGGATCTTTAACATTGTGACTTGCATCAATCATCCATCCCAAATCAGTTGCATGATTCATTCCCCGCGCATCCATTCCCTCGACGAGCTCATTAAAAATTAAAAATAATTGGTAGGGTTTTATACTTCCTACTGTTAAATCGTCATCCCCGTATTTACTATCGTTGAAATGAAATCCTGCTAATTTTTCTTCCATCATTAATAGTGCAACTATTTGTTCAATGTTCGCATTGGGTAAGTGATGTCCTAAATCAACCAATGTGAATGCTTTAGGCCCTAATTTATTTGCATATAATAAGGATTGACCCCAATCACCCACCGTCGTAGAATAAAAATTAGGCTCAAAGGCTTTGTATTCAATATATACTTTCCAGTCGGAAGGCAGGGTTGCATAAATTTGTTGCAAACCATCTAATGTATTTTGAAAAGCCTTTCTAAAATTAAGTTGACCTGGAAAACAGCTTCCATCACTAAGCCATACGGTGAGTGCTTTTGATCCTAATGCAACACCATGTTGAATAACTTCCATATTGTGTTGAATCGCTTGCTGTCTTACCGCTTTGTTGGTATGCTGAAGGGATCCAAATTTATAACTATGTTCCTGCCCTTTTTGATCTTGAAATGTATTTGAATTAACGGCATCAAATTTTAAATTTAAATCAGATGCCAATTGTTTAATCGCATTATAATCGGAAGGGATATCCCAAGGAATATGTAATGATATAGCGCCACTTGAATTATTAAGCGCATGAATTAAACCAACATCTTCCATTTTATCTTGTAAGGTAGCAGGTTCACCTGCGCCAGAAAAGCGCGCAAACCTGGTACCACCCGTACCTAGTGCCCAACTTGGAATAGCTACATTAAAATCAATCAATTTTTGAATCAATCCTTCTGCATCCAGTTGACCATTGATAAAATCAAATTTTTGACGATGCACTTTGTGGTTGGCTTCGTTATGTTGGTCAATAGTTGCTTTATTAATTCTCATTTTGTAGCTGTATTAATTTTCTTTGCCCCGTTTCGCTAATAAGTTGAAATTATCTTACAAATGAAACTGCAATTCCTCCGTCCACATTGATCACATTACCTGTTGTTTTATTTAAAAGTCCGCCTACATAAGCAAAACAAGCATTGGCAATATCTTCAGGTAAAATAATTTCATTTAATAAAGTACGACCTGCATAATAAGCGGGTAATTCTGCAATAGTGATACCATACGCTTTTGCACGGCCTTCCGCCCATCCGCCACTCCATATATTACTTCCGGCAATCACCGCATCTGGATTGATTACATTCACTCTTATTTTATCCTTGCCTAGTTCAGCGGCATTTAATCTGCTTAAGTGAAGCTGAGCTGCCTTTGCTGAGCCATAACCTGCGTTATTAGGACCACTCACCAATGCATTTTTACTTACAATGTTTAAAATGTCACCACCGACTGCTTGCTTGCGCATAATATCAATTGCATTTTGGGTAACTAAAAACTGTCCTTTTACCAACACATCATATAAAATATCCCAATCCTGTTCCGTATGATCTTCAATGGTTTTTGAAATAGATAATCCTGCATTGTTGACTATAATATCTAATCCGCCAAATTGTAAACAAGCGGTTTGCATTGTTTTCTTGATACTATTTGCATCAGTTACATCTAACACATCGGAGGCAACTGCGTCTTTGCCATAGGCTTTAATAAATTCATCCTTAGCCGCTTGTAATCTCTCTAAATTATTGTCAGATAAAATTACACAAGCACCCTCACTTGCAAATTTGTGTGCAATGGCTTTTCCAATACCGCCACCGCTTCCTGTCACTAATGCAATTTTTCCTTTTAATGCTTTTGGCTTAGGCATTCTTTGCAATTTGGCCTCCTCTAATAACCAATACTCTATATTAAAGGCTTCCTGTAATGGAAGTGAAGTGTAACTTGAAATTGCTTCAGCACCCTTCATTACATTAATTGCATTGATATAAAACTCAGCGGCGACCCTTGCCGTTTGTTTGTCCTTTGCAAAAGTAAACATGCCTACACCAGGATATAAAATCACCACCGGATTTGCATCACGAATGGCTGGGCTATTATCTCTTTTACATTTATCGTAGTATTCCGCATACATTTTTCGATAAGCAACAAACTCAGGCTCAATTTGCTTTTTAATTTCTTCGCTATTTTTTATATCCGCATCTGCAGGAATAGCTAAAACCAAAGGTGCAATTTTTGTTCTCAAAAAATGATCCGGGCAACTTGTACCCATGGGTGCCAATCTAGCAAGGTCATTGGAATTGATAAATTCTAAAACACGATCTTCATCGGTAAAATTTCCCACCATTTTAGTTTCCGATGAACATAAGCCCCTTAATATAGGCGCTATTGCTGCCGCTTGATTGATTCGTGCTTCCTTGGATAATGATTGTATTTTTTGTCCTTTGAATGCAGAACCTTTTTTTACATAGCTATCTTCAAGATATTGCGCGCAAATTTCAATGACTTCTAAAGTGTTCATATAACTTTCATATGCCGTATCTCCCCAAGTAAACAAGCCATGTGATCCTAACATGATACCTCTTATTCCAGGATTATCTTCCAAACATTTTTTTAATTGTAATCCCAAATCAAAACCCGGTCTTTGCCATGGCACCCAACCAATGGCACCTTTAAATAATTCTTTGGTAATTTTTTCGCCATCTTTTGCTGCAGCAATTGCAATCGCTGCATCAGGATGTAAATGATCAATATGCTTAAAAGGAAGTAGTCCATGTAATGCAGTATCAATTGACGGCGCTTTAGAATCAAAATCATAAATACAATGATTATATAAACCAACAATTTCATCCTCGTACGCTAAGCCTTTGTATATATTTTGTAAATCATGTAAGCGA
The DNA here is from genome assembly GCA_009693715.1 of Chitinophagaceae bacterium. GTDB lineage: Bacteria > Bacteroidota > Bacteroidia > Chitinophagales > Chitinophagaceae > Sediminibacterium. The sequence goes on along the minus strand of SHWT01000036.1, from coordinate 2,088 downwards.
TCTAAATATAAAGCAGCGAGTCCTTCTTTTTTCATTGTACCCAAATCACCACCACTTCCTTTCACCCACATTACTTCTACGGATTTTTTTGTAAGCGGATCAATACTTGCCACTTTACAAGAAGTGTTACCACCACCATAATTAGTTAACCTTAAATCGGCGCCTAATAAATTGGAGCGATACACTAATAAGCCTACCTCATCACCTGCAAGCGCTTTTGCTTTTTGTTCGTCCCATAAATAACTTACGAATTTGAAATCTTTTTTCGACATATTTTATATTTTATATTTAATTGTGCAAATTATTTCCATATCCAACGACCATGACTGAAAAAATAATAACTATTATACCAACGATGATCGTGGCATTTGTTTTTTTACTCACGCCCTTCCATTCTTTTAATACCAACCCCCACATATTAGCTACTAGAATGATAAATGCCATATGTAAAATCCAAGAGCTAGGACCATTGCCTAATTTGCTTTCGCCCATGCCATAAAAGAAAAATTGTAAAAACCAGGTAGTGCCAGCCAATGCAGAAAAAATATAATTTTTTAATAGCGGTGTTTTCTTATTTGAATAATCGTTAAAAGATTTGTTGCGCGCATTTAAAATCATACACCAAATAAAATTAGTCGTTAATCCTCCCCATAATATCACCACATAAATAACATTGTTTCGATATAAAAATTCCCCTTGATTTGGATTTGTCAGTTTCCAAGTTTCATTTGCTATGCTTGCCATACTTTGCCCAGCTTCTAATCCAAAATTAAAACAAGCACTTAACACACCCGATACAATGGCCACAAACATGCCTAAGGCAAATTTATATTCTGAATTTGATTCGCTGGACACATCTTTCGTTAATTCTCTTTCCTTCATTACCCCCGCTTTACCACTTATGATAATACCAACAATACATATAAGTAGTCCAAGGATTACAGTTAACCCCCAGCTATTTGAGATCATCCCTGAAAAAGTATCTTTTCCAATTACTGGGTTAAAATCATAATATATTGCTGGAATGATAGCGCCAAAAACCATACATAAACCTAAAATCACACTACTGCCCAACGAAACGCCTAGATACCTTACCCCCAATCCATACGTTAATCCGCCAATGCCCCATAATACACCAAAAATATAAGTGATTAATAATCCGGAACTTGCCGTTGCCTTAATAATATCCATAAATCCTGGAATGGTTAAATAAGCAGCAATAGGTGGGACAATGAGCCAGGAGAATAATCCGCCTACAATCCAAAATGACTCCCAATTCCAGCCTTTTACTTTTTTATAGGGGATATAAAAGCTTCCAGATGCAAAGCCACCAATAAAATGGAATAATACGCCTAGAAGAGCATTCATGCTTATTTATTTATTTATTATCATAAATATAAGAATATAAAAAGTAAAAAATCAAAAATTTACCTTCTCAATAAAAGGGTCATCTGGACCTATTTTTTGGGATTGGTATTTTAAAATTACAGCATCACATTGTTTGCGTAATTTGGCAAGTTGCTTTGCATATTTTGGGTTTGCTGCAAGATTATTTTTTTCGAGCGGATCATTTTTTAAATCATATAATTCTTCTGGCGCAGTGATTAAACGATAGCGAAAATATTTCCAGTTTGCGCTGCGGATTCCTTCGCTAGACGGTATTTCAGGTAACTTCCATAAGTGTTCTATTAATATTGATTTTCTATTGGAGGGGATATTTCCTTTTGCAACAAAAGGCATTAAATTTTGTCCTTGGTAATTTTTAGGCGCAGTAATGCCAGCAATACCCAGCATTGTTTTTGTTATATCAATATTTAATACCATCGCATCAATGGCAGCGGGCTTATGGATCCTAGGATCATAAATAATTAAAGGGACTCTAATGGAAACATCATACATCAACCATTTGTCGGCTAACTGGCGATCACCTAAAAAATATCCATTATCCCCCATCACAATAATGATGGTATTATCTTCTATTCCTTGCGCTTTTAGTTGTTTTCGTATAAGGCCAATTTCATCATCTATTTCAGTAATCATACGATAATACCCTTTGACCATATTTTGATACTTTTCGGGGGTATCAAA
>SHWT01000035.1 GCA_009693715.1 Chitinophagaceae bacterium | reverse complement strand
AACTATAAAAAACACATCTATGAACAAAGCAGAATTGATCGCTCACATTGCTGACAATGCAGAGATCGCAAAAACACAAGCTAACGCAGCATTGGACGCTTTTATTGAAGCAGTTACAAAAGCTTTAAAGAAAGGCGACAAAGTAACTTTAGTTGGATTCGGTACTTTCTCAGTTTCTAAGCGTGCAGCTCGTATGGGCCGTAACCCTCAAACTGGTGCAGCTATCAAAATCAAAGCTAAGAAAGTTGCAAAATTCAAAGCTGGTAAAGAATTAAGCGGAAAATTGTAGTTCTACAGCCCAAAAGGCAGTAAACTAGCTATTTTTTGAAATTAAACCCCTCGGATATCCATATATTCAAGGGGTTTTTTTACTTTTGTAGCCATTCACTTAATTAAAACACATTATTACCATGGGAAGAGGAGATAAAAAAACAGCTAAAGGAAAAAGATTTCAAGGTTCTTTTGGCAAGAGCAGACCACATAAAGTTGCTATAAAAGGAAAAAAAGCAGCAGCAACAGTAGACGCTACTAAAGCAAGTGCTTAATTCAATCTGATAAATACTCCCTCAGCTATTCCAACGATTCAATGATATAAGGATAATTGAGGGATTTTTTATTTGGGGATACATTTAATCATTAAGAATAGTTTGATATGAAATCATTACGGATTTTATTCTTTTTAAGTTTAACATCATTGCAATCCATTGCGCAATGTTCCATTTGCACTAAAACTGCTGCACAAATTGGAGAAGAAGGTGGCAAAGGGTTCAACGCGGGTATACTTTATCTAGCAGCGATGCCATTTGGCATTGCAGGTTTTATCGCCTACAAGTGGTGGAAAAGTCAACAGCAATAATCCCCACATATCATTTTGAGCCTGTGTCAAAATCAATTGGGCTCATATAAATATTGCGAAATGAAATTAATTGAAGCTATAAAGCTTTGGCATAGAGCTTATAAATATAGTAAAAGTGACAAGGGCGAAATCAACTATATAAAATCAGCTATCAAAAAAGGAGATACTGTTTTTGATATTGGGGCACATAAAGCAGGCTACTTGTACTTTATTTTAAAACAAGTAGGTACGCAAGGGAAAGTGATTGGCTTTGAGCCTCAAACTTTTTTATTTCAATATTTAACAAAAATTAAAGCCCTCTTTCAATGGGAGAATGTAACTATTGAAAATCTCGCTTTATCTAATAGCACTGGCCATCAAAGCTTATACTTCCCATTAGCATCTGCAGGTAAAACAAGTTCGCCTGGTGCTACTATTGTGCAACACGAAAATGATGCTGCATTCACCGCTATGGAGAAAGTGGCTATTGCCACATTAGATGAATACTGCACGCATCACCAAATTATTCCTAATTTTTTAAAAGTGGATGTAGAAGGCAACGAATTAAATGTTTTTAAAGGAGGGATGAATACACTTACGAAATATAGGCCTAAAATTATTGTTGAAATTGAAGCAAGACATATTGGCCAAGCGCAGGTTGTAGCAACTATACAATTTTTAACGTCATTGGGCTACCAGGCTAAATTTGTTTACGGCAACGAATTAGTTCCAGTGGCCGAATTTAGTTTTGAAAAATATCAAGACGTAAAAAATAAAGCTGACTATTGCAATAATTTTATTTTCGAATAGCAACTAATTAAAAATTTGTGCGAATTTAAAAATATTAAAATTCTTTTTAGCGCTTTCTTCTTCTAATTTGGCTTTCACTAAATCCCGATCCACTTGACTCATTTTAATGGCAGCGATTAATTGCAAGACTTTAGCGAAAAGCATTTCTTTTTTCTGCTCCCCATGATGCACTGCTAATTGATGTGTATGAATGACAGCCAATAATTCGGGAATACCTTCTTTTTCTGTAGCAATAGTTCCTACCACTTGAAGCAGATTTGTGGCAGGTGCATTTTCTCTGATCATTTGTTTTAAATGATTTATAAAAATTTCCGCATTTGGACGGTCACACTTATTCACAACAAAAACATCCGCTATTTCCATTAATCCAGACTTCATCATCTGCACTTCATCACCTGCATCAGGCACTAACACAACCACTGTGGTATCTGCCAATGAAGCTATTTCGATTTCCGATTGCCCTACACCCACTGTTTCTATGATGATGTAGTCAAAACCTACCGATTGCATTAATGTAGTCAAAGAGAGCATAGCGCTATTTAGGCCCCCAAGATGCCCCCTTGAAGCCAGTGATCTAATGTATACCTGAGGATGTAAATACCAATCTTTCATACGAATCCGATCTCCTAAAATTGCCCCCTGATGAAATGGAGAGGAGGGATCAACCGTCAATACTGCTACTTTTTTTGCGTCATGTACCCAAGTAGCAATAAGTGCATTTATTAAAGTGCTTTTACCTGCACCTGGAGGGCCCGTAATTCCGATGATCGGTATTGACTGAGGGAGTAAACTTTGTAAAAATAACGCCGCGTCGGCAGTATTATTTTCAATTTGAGAAACTGCCTTAGCAAGTAATAAAAAATCACCCTCCGCTACCCCCTTATATATTTTTTCGAATTGCATCATTCAAATTTATTAAATAAGTTTATAGTTCTTGTACTCACCAAATTTAAAACCAATAAGATCTTCTATTGGCTGTATTAGGCGATCTTTTAATTTCCATCTTGCTTTACTTTTATCAAAAGTATATTCCCAGTTTTGCGCATTTACTTTTTCATACATATAACAGGGGTGTTCTCCTTTAAATAAAACAACTCGATCAACAATATTCCAATCATAGTTGATTTTATTTAATTGCTTTTCAACTTCCTCTTTCTCCAAATATTGTTCCCCAAACAATTGGGCTTTCTTTCTAAATGCTGCAGGTGGTCTTACGCCATTGTAATGATAAACAACTGCATCCACTAATTTAACGCGTAGCTTTTCCCCTTTGTCCCTGCTATTTTGATACCCTTCTTTAGATTTGTACTTTCTAAATCCTTGTGAGTCTCTATACGATCTAGTACCTATATTATTTCGAAAAACACGCAGTTCAAAATTATGTACTCTTCTAGAATTTCTGCAGTAATTGTAGCCGCCCCAAAAATGTAAAAATGGTAAAATAAAGCCATCCAAACTGCTATCAGCATCGTATTGGTCTATTGCCTTTTTTATATTATGGATTTGTTTTTCATGTATCACCTCATCTGCTTGAATATGAAATGCCCAATCACCCCTTATTTGATCCAATGCTATATTAGTTTGTTGTGCAAAAATTTTACCGCCAGTTTTTAAATTTGGATCCCAGATAGTATCTATAATTTGAATCTTGTCTGAGTTTAAGTCTATTATTGCTTCTCTAGTGCCATCATTAGAATCGCCCACGGCAATTACAAATTCATCACAAATGGGCAACGCCGATTTAATGGCTTCTAAAAAAGGAACTCCGTAATCAAAACCATTTCTTACATAACTAAATCCCGAAATTTTCATTTCCATTTATTTTGTATATCAAATAACCGAAAACTTTTGCAACTTGCCTATTGTTTTACCTAAACTTTGAAACAAAGGCTTTATTTTTGAATGTAAAGTACGTCTATGTCTATTTCTATTTGTTTTGATTTTGGCAATACCCGATTAAAAGCTGCTATTTTTAAAAATAAGGAGCTACTAGAAATGCGCGTTCTTGAAAACGACCATCTGGGAACCATTCAAGTAATGTTGCATGAGATTAAACCTGACAAAACCATCTTATCCTCTGTCATTCATCATGACAAAGCCATTGAAACCCTGTTAGCAGCGCATTCGAAATTTCATCTTTTAGGACCCGCTTCATTTATCAATTTCACCACTCCGGTGGGGAAACCAGAGACCATTGGTGCAGATCGGCTTGCCCTTGTCGCCGCTGCCGTGGATCTTTACCCCAACCAGCACAACTTAATCATATCCCTAGGCACCTGTATTACCTATAATTTTGTCAATATTGCCCATGAATTTTTAGGGGGTAGCATTTCTCCAGGCATGCAGATGCGTTTTAGGGCAATGCATGAACAAACTGCCCTTTTACCCCTTATTGAGGCCTCCATCGAGTTCCCTTTGGTGGGTTATGACACTAAAACCAACCTATTAAGTGGGGTAATTTTAGGTATAGCGGCCGAAATTGATGGAATAATAGCCGCTTATGCCGATAAATATGGGAACTTTAACGTGCTATTAACCGGCGGTGATATTAGTTATTTTGTACCTCACATAAAAAAGAGGATATTTGCCGACCAAAATTTAATATTTAAAGGACTTTATGCTATCTGTGAAAAAAATAATTAGGTTAATCCCTATCCTAGGTTTAGTGTGTTTTTTAACCCCCACTCAGGCTCAAATTAATTCTCCCTTTTCCAGATATGGTTTAGGAAATGAGGTATTCAACAATCAAAATGCGGCAAGTCAAGGAATGGGTGGTTTTACAACTGCATATACCAGCAGCATGAATGGCAGCTATGGTCAAAGTGTGAATTTTAATAACCCAGCATCTTACGGTAGTATCTATTTAACCACTTTCGATTTAGGCATTAATATCAATAGCTATACTTTAGAAAGAACAGCCCCTGTTGGAAGAGAAAAGTCGAACTATATGTCTCCTAATTATTTGGCCATTGGTGTGCCCATCAATAAAGCAAAAAAAATAGGGATGGCTTTTGGATTAAGACCCATTTCGCAAATCAATTATTCTATTAATGAGCTTAGTTATTTAAAAGCAACAGGTGATTCAATCCTTAATAATTATAAAGGGGATGGCGGTTTAAATCAATTATTTTTTGGGGTAGGTAAAACATGGAAGCATATTAGTTTTGGTTTTAACACCGGTGCTAATTTTGGACACAAAAATATTGAGACCAGAAAATCATTTTTATACAATACCGATTCAACCCATTATTACCAATCTTTATCAAGTACCAATACCATTTATTCAGGCCTATTTTTAAATACCGGTATACAAGGCGAGTTTGCAATTAAAACAGTTGCACACAAAATCCCAACTGAAAAAACCGAATACAGTATTAGTTATGGCGCTACCTATAATTTAAATCAAAAATTAAATGGCAAACAGGATATCCTTAGGTCTACTGGGGTATTTTCCGCTACATCTGATTCACCTATAGATACCGTTTCGTTGCAATCCAACTTGGGTGGAACTATAAAGGTTCCAGGCGTATACAGTTTTGGAATTGCACTCCATAAAAAAGAAATTAGCCCAAGGGCCATTTATGATAATTGGGTAATTGGAATTGAATATAGTGGCGCTGCATGGAAGGACAATTATTCATTTTATGGACAAAAGGATATGCTTTCTAATTCATGGATGATGCGCCTAGGCGGTCAGTATTGTCCTAATCCTACTAAATATGAAAGTTATTGGTCAACAGTTACTTATCGTGTAGGATTTTTTAATGGTAAGGATTATGCCAACATTGATAATAAAGGTTTAAAAGTTTCGGGGTTTACTTTAGGAATGGGATTGCCCGTTCGCAAATATCGCTCCTATGATTATCAATATACTTTGATCAACTTAGCAATGCAATTTGGGAAAAGAGGCACCAACGTAAACAATTTTACTGAAAGCTTTATTCAATTTACTTTGGGATATAGCTTAAGTGATATTTGGTTTAACAAACGTAAATATGATTAATCTTACATCACATATCTATTTTAAAATAGCAGTTGCTTGTGTAAGTAGCTGCATTTTTTTTACCGCTTGCGAAAACAATGTAAATGAAGTGAAGGCATTGGGGTCAAAAGGAGGGGGCATTGATGTAGGTAAGGATGTGGCGATATATATTAGCAATGATGGAAAAGTTACCGCAAAATTAATGGCGCCACTGATGAATAAATACTTATTGGATAGTGGTAAAATGATTGAATTCCCTGCTTCCCTAAAAGTTGATTTTTACAAGGACAGCTTGGTTATTGAAAGTAAATTAACTGCCAATTATGCCAATTATATTGAAGCGGAAAATAAAGTTTTTTTACGTGGCCATGTGGTGGTGTATAATATCTTAGGCGACACTTTATGGTCTGAAGAAATGGTTTGGGATCAAAATACCAACTCCTTTCATACCGACAAGGATGTCATTGTTAAACAACACAACCCCATTGCAAAAATTTATGGTAAGGGATTTGAAGCCAATCAAAATTTAACCGATATTCACATATTCAAGCCACAATCCAATAGTTTTGCCATCATTAGTGATAGCAGTGGCATAACCCCTAAATAAGTAAAAGATGGAATACAGATATATGGGTAAAACAGGGTTACAATTAAGTACCTTAAGCTTTGGCAGCTGGGTCACCTTTCACAAACAAATTGACGACAAAATAGCCGACGAGCTCATGGGCATTGCATACGAACAAGGTGTCAATTTTTTTGATAATGCCGAAGTGTATGCTGCTGGAGAAAGTGAAAAAATGATGGGGCGTGTTTTAAGTAAGAAAAACTGGGACCGAACTTCCATTGTACTTTCTTCCAAAGCCTATTTTGGATGGAGAGGTAAGCAAAATAAACCCAATCAAACTGGCTTAAGTAGGAAGCATTTAACCGAGGCTTGTCATGAAGCTTTACAAAGATTACAAACCGATTATTTAGATTTATATTTTTGTCATCGTCCAGATAAAAAAATGCCGATTGCCGAAGTCGTTCAAACGATGAACACTTTAATACAGCAAGGTAAAATTTTATATTGGGGTACCAGTGAATGGAGTGGTGTTGAAATTATGGAAGCACAACGAATTGCAGAAGCTTATCGCTTAATTGGACCAGCAATGGAACAACCACAGTATAATTTATTTGAACGCAACAAAGTGGATGCCGAATATCTAGAAATATATAAAAATGTAGGATTAGGTACCACCATTTGGAGCCCATTAGCAGCAGGATTGCTAACAGGCAAATACAACGATGGCATACCCGAAGGATCAAGATTTCAAATAGAAGGTTTTGAGTGGTTAAGAGATCGTTGGTTAATGCAAGAAAAAATAAATAAAGTACAGCAATTGGGCGCCATAGCCAAAGCGCTTAAAGTAAGCACTGCGTCTTTAAGCATTGCATGGTGTATCAAAAATCCAAATGTTACCACTGCTATTTTAGGCGCAACAAGTAAGGCGCAACTTTTAGATAATTTAACTGCATTGGATACTGCCGCAATATTAACGCCCGAAATTATGGAACAAATCGAAGGTATTGTGGAAACCAAACCAAAATTACCAGAGTATTAGTAAACTAATTGATTATGTTATTCGCTATTATCGCTTCACTTGCGCTCATTGGATTCTTTTCAGGATATGAAATAGGATTTGTAAGCGCGAATCGTTTAAGCTTAGAACTTAAGAAAAAACAAGGAGGTCGATCAGGAAAAATTATTACTAAATTTTTAGCCGAACCTACACAATTTATAGGCACCTGCTTAGTCGGCTTAAATATTTCATTGGTTGTATTTGGAATTTTGTTTGAAGAATTACTTGACTTAATCATTTGGGATCATTTTAACCTAGGCAACTATTCAGTTTTATTAGGGAACACCATACTATCCACCCTTGTCATTTTATTGATTGGCGAATTGGGACCAAAGGCAATATTTAAAGCAAGGGCCGCATCTATGATCAATACATTTGCACCCCTCGCTAATTTTTTTCATATTTTATTCAGGCCCCTTACCCTACTACTCGTCAACTTAGCGCAATGGGTTTTGCGTAATTTGTTTCATGTAAGATTGGTCAATAAAAAAGAAGCCTTCACCAAAGTTGATTTGGCGCACTTTGTGCAACAATCAAAAGACCAAAAAGAACAACAGGAATTAAATACCGATTTGTTTGAAAATGCATTAAGTCTGCCAGATATAAAAATTCGAGAATGCTTGGTGCCGCGCACAGAAATTGTAGGTGTTGATTTGCAAACCACCATCGAATCCCTAACTGAAATTTTTATGGAAACTAAATTGAGTAAGTTAATTGTATACGACGATACCTTAGATACGATTGTTGGTTATGTGCATCAGTTAGACTTATTTAAAAAGCCTGCCTCCATCGCAAGCATATTGCACACCATACCACTAGTTCCCGAAAGCATGAACGCAGCAGATTTAATCAACCTGTTTTCAAAAAAGCGTAAAAGCATTGCCTGGGTCGTGGATGAATTTGGTGGCACTGCGGGGATTGTTACCATGGAAGATGTTTTAGAAGAAATTTTTGGGGAAATTGATGATGAATATGATGAGCAAGAATTTCTGGAGAAAAAATTATCGGATACCGAATATGTTTTTAGCGGCCGTCTGGAGCTAGACTACTTATATGAAAAATATGGCATAGATTTCTCGGCGGACAGTGCCGAAACCCTGAGTGGTTATTTAATCCATAAAAACGAAGCCATTCCAAAGCTACGCCAGGTGATCCATTTAAGCCATTTTGATGCAGAAATATTAGCTGTAAGCGATACCCGAATAGAAAAGGTAAAAATTAAAATACACTAGTATTATTTTAAGCTTTGGCCTTCCATTTTCCCCATTAAACCTTAACTTTAGCCCTCATTGTAATTGACCTATGGCACTATTTGACCGTTTTAGCAACAGCGATAATTCAGAGATGACTTTCATTGATCATCTGGAAGTTTTGAGAGGTACCATTGTTCGCTCTTTATCCGCCGTATTGATTGCCTCATTAGTGCTATTCATTTACCGTGATTGGATTATGGACTATGTGATTACAGGGCCAATCAATCCTGACTTTATTACCTACCGTGTATTTTGCCAGTTAAGTCATTTTCTGCATTTAGGGGACTCCCTTTGTATGCCTCCGGTAAAAGTTTCCATGCAAAGCACCACTTTTGGTGGACAATTTTTAAGCAGTATTAGCATGGCCTTTGTGGGTGGTATCATCCTTGCATTCCCATTTGTATTTTATCAAATTTGGGCTTTTATAAAACCAGCATTAAAGGAAAAGGAATTAAACAATACAAGGTTCATGATTTTCTGGGTATCCTTCTTTTTCTTTTTGGGTGCCGCATTTGGTTTTTTCGTAGTAGGGCCATTCACTTTTAATTTTTTAGCCAGCTTTCAATTAGGGACTAAAGGCGTTATCACTACCATACCAACTTTTGCCGACTACCTCGATAATTTAACCAACTTAATATTGGGATGTGGTATTGCATTCGAATTACCCGTCATCGTTTTTCTATTGACTAAGATTGGTATTATCACCCCTAAATTTTTATCGACAACACGTAAATACGCAGCAGTCATCATTTTAATTGTTGCAGCATTTATTACACCGAGCCCTGATTGGTATAGTCAATTAATCGTTTTTATACCATTATACACCCTATTTGAATTTAGTATTATTGTTTCAAGATGGGCGCATAAATCAGTTAAAAAATCGGAGGACGAAGAGTGGGATTAACATAAGCAGTCCAATAATTTAAAATAGTAAAATAAGTTTTATGCCATACATGTTTGATGCTTCAAAACCTATTGCATTAGGCGCTGACCATGCAGGGGTGCAATATAAAAATGAAATTATTACTTGGTTACAGGAAAAAGGATATACAACAAAGGACTTTGGTACTTATACCACTGATTCTGTTGATTATCCGGACTTCGCACATCCAACAGCCACAAGTGTTGAAACAGGAGAAGCTGCATTTGGTATTTTATTCTGTGGCACAGCCAATGGCGTTGCAATGACAGCCAATAAACATGAAGGGATTAGAGCGGGTTTGTGTTGGAGAGCCGAAGTAACCGAATTTACACGATCTCACAATGATGCGAATGTAATTTGTATCCCTGCGAGATATGTACCCATTGAATTAGCAAAGGAAATGCTTGAAATTTTTATGACCACTGCATTCGAGGGTGGCAGACATCAAAATAGGGTAACTAAAATTAATTGCGCTTAATTATCATCAAAATCACATTTATGAAAAAAATGATTTGGATTTTATTGTTATTGATGAGCAATATTGTTTTTGCTCAAACAAACAATACTTTAACAAAATTTGGAAAAGTAATCACTGCTGAAGGATTAAAACAAAAGCTTTCGATTATTGCTAGTGCGGAAATGGAGGGAAGGGAAACAGGAACGCCGGGTCAAAAAAAAGCAGCTGCTTATATTGAATCAGAATTTAAAAGAATGGGCTTACAGCCAGGTAATGGCCAAAGTTACCAGCAAGTGTACCCTGTTTACCAAGATGCATTGGTGGAAAAGAAATTAGTGGTTGCTGGTAAAATTTTTGAGTGGGATAAGGATTTTAATTTTTCATTACAAGGAGTTTCCACTGGCAATTGGAATTTTACCGAAGTGGTATTTGCTGGATATGGTATTGTTGACCCAAGCAAAAATATAAATGACTATGAAAATTTAGAGGTGAAGGGTAAATTAGTAGTGGTATTGGATGGTAGCGGATCTGCGCCAACAGCTGCTGCTGCTGGCGGAAGAGGCATGTTCAATAATCCCACATCTTCCTATGCTAAAACAAGAACAGCTTCCACAAAAGGTGCAGCAGGTATATTGATCATTACCCCTGACTTTCCTAAAAAATCCCCCACTGAAACCAAAGGGGGGATGTATTTAAAAGCAAATACAGCTGCAGGATTTTTATCCGCTTCTATTTCACCTGAAGTAGCTGCAAATATTACCCCTGTTGTTAGTACAGGCAAATTAACAGTTGCTGATTTTAAGGATATTAAAAAAGCAAACTACCATGTTGCAATTAATATCGCTGCAAAAAAAGTAACTGAAAATGTAGAAAGTAGTAATGTGATTGGCATCATTCCAGGTACTGACAAAAAAGAGGAGTATGTAATGATTACAGGTCATTATGATCACTTAGGCAAAAGAGGGGATGTTATATATTATGGTGCTGATGATGATGGCTCTGGTACAGTAAGTGTCATGCAAATTGCAGAAGCATTTGCAGCAGCTGCAAAAAAAGGAAAACAACCGAGACGCACGATTGTATTTATGACTGTAAGTGGTGAGGAGAAAGGCTTATGGGGTTCAGAATATTATTCAGAGCATCCTATTTTCCCCTTAGATAAAACTACTGTTGATTTAAATATTGATATGGTAGGTCGCGTTGATACAGAACGTTTAACAGCTGATTCCTTAAACTATATATATGTAATTGGTCATGATAAACTAAGTACTGATTTACCAGTAATCAACGAGGCTGCAAACAAAGCTTCCAGTAATATTATATTGGATTATAAGTTTGATGATCCTAATGATAAAAACAGAATCTACTATCGCAGCGATCATTACAACTTTGCACGTAAAGGCGTTCCTATCCTATTCTTTTATGATGGTATGTTGCAAGCGGATTACCACAAACCAACGGACACCATCGAGAAAATCAATTTTGACTTAATGCAAAAAAGAGTGTTGATGATTTATCACACTGCATGTGAGATGATACAAAGAGAAGATATGTTGAAAAGAGATTTGAAATTGAATATGCCATCAAGATAATTAAAATAGGCCTTACTGAAATTTAAGGCCCATTTTAATTTTTTTCTTATAATTGTGTCGGCGCCCCCCATAAACGAGGGCGCCGATTTACTTAATTGGACTTAGAAAGAAATACAATTATTTGACGAACATTGAACGAAGTGAGCGGAGAGGAAAATAATTCCGTATTTTTTCTAAGTTCAATGACTAACGTTTCAGGAAACTATTGCCCAAGTATATATGCAAATATCAATGGCACCACAATGGTGGCATCACTTTCCACAATAAACTTAGGCGTATGAATATCTAATTTACCCCAGGTAATTTTTTCATTTGGTACAGCGCCTGAATAAGAACCATAGGAAGTAGTACTATCACTTACTTGACAGAAGTAACTCCAAAACGGAACATCATGCCATTCTAAATCCTGGTACATCATTGGAACTACGCATATTGGAAAATCACCTGCGATACCACCACCCACTTGGAAAAACCCAACACCCTTACCACCACTATTCGCTCGATACCACTCCGTCAACTCCACCATATATTCAATACCGTTTTTAACCGTACTCGCTTTTAATTCGTTTTTAATTACATAGCTGGCAAAAATATTTCCGGTCGTGCTATCTTCCCAACCTGGTACCACAATTGGAATATTCTTTTTAGCAGCGGCCACAATCCAGCTGTCTTTAGGATCAATTTCATAATATTGCTCCAACTCACCACTTAAAATAACTTGGTACATAAATTCATGCGGAAAATAACGCTCTCCTTTTGCTTCCGCTTGTTTCCAAAACTTCACAATATGCTTTTGTAATCTTCTAAAAGCTTCCTCCTCAGGAATACAAGTATCGGTTACACGGTTATAATGGTTCTCTAATAAATCCCACTCATCCTGTGGGGTTAAATCACGATAGTTAGGCACACGCTTATAATGACTATGCGCAACTAGGTTCATCACATCCTCCTCTAAGTTGGCGCCAGTAGAACTAATGATGGCAATTTTATCCTGACGAATCATTTCCGCCAAACTAATGCCTAATTCGGCAGTACTCATGGCACCCGCTAAACTCACCAACATTTTTCCACCTTCTAACAAATGGGTTTCATATCCTTTAGCAGCATCCACTAAAGCGGCAGCATTAAAATGTCTGTAATGATGTTCTATAAATTGAGAAACAGGTCCTTTGCTCATTTTTTTGAATTTGAAGCAAAAGTAAATTTTTTTAGTCATAAATAGTACCTTGTGGTACAAATCATACCTATGAAAGACAGCACCAAAAATATAGTTGTAGCATTATTGTTAATAGCTGCCCCTTTTGCATATGCGGCCTTTGTTTACCCAAGCTTACCTGATACCATCCCTACCCACTTTAATATCAAAGGGGAAGCGGATGCCTATGGCGGTAAAGACAGCATTTTTTTAGGGCCTGGAATTATGGCAATCGTAGGTCTGTTTGTTTTTATTCTGTTATCAAATATTAAAAGTTTTGATCCAAAAAGATACAAAGTAGCCGATGATGGCTTGTACAAAAAATTTGCATTATTTACGGTTGCTTTTTTAAGTATGATCAGTTTTATTATTGTTTTTTCGGCAGGTAACCATCCCATAAGTATTGGGAAATTATTACTTCCCGCACTAGGAATTGCTTTTGCAGGATTTGGTTGGTATATGCCAAAACTGCATCAAAACTATTTTGCTGGATTTAAACTTCCTTGGACTTTAGAAAATGAAGATAACTGGAATGAAACACACAAGTTAGCAGGTAAAATATGGTTGTATGGTGGATTTGCGCAAGCGATTGCCGCTTTGTTATTACCGAATATGGCCGGGTTTATTGTATTTTTTAGTATCACTTTAATTATGATAATTATACCAACTGTATTTTCCTACCGGATGTTTAAGAGCGGAAATACTATCGCATAATCATTCATGAAAAATATAGAAGCCAATAACTGGTGCGTCTAGTAATAAAATATAACGAAAGTCAACAAAAAATAAAATGAGTAATAAAAATAATTTAGGGACAAAATTCATACACGCAGGTGCGCATCCAGATCCAAGTACAGGCGCAATCATGACGCCCATCTATCAAACCTCCACCTATGTGCAATCCGCGCCAGGCGTACATAAGGGTTATGAGTATGCGCGAAGTCAAAACCCTACCCGTTTTGCATTGGAAGAAGCATTTGCAGTCATTGAAAATGGTAAATTTGGTTTGGCTTTTGCGAGTGGTGTTGCAGCAACCGATGCTGTGATGCGCTTACTCGTTCCGGGTGATGAAGTAATTGCTGCACATGATATGTATGGTGGTTCATTTCGTTTGTTTTCAAAAGTGCATGAAAAAATGGGCATTAAATTTATCTATGTGGACACTTCGAATGCAGATAATGTTGCCAATGCCGTAACACCCGCTACCAAATTGATTTGGGTAGAAACACCTACCAATCCATTGATGAATATTACAGACATTGCAGCTGTAGCCGCTATTGGGAAAAAACACAATTGTATTGTGTGTGTTGATAATACATTTGCATCGCCGTATTTGCAAAACCCTTTGGATGATGGTGCCACCATTGTCATGCATTCGGCTACCAAGTATTTAGGTGGGCATAGTGATGTCATACAAGGATGTTTGGTAATGAATGATGAAGCCTTACGCGACCAACTCTATTTTATACAAAAAAGTACAGGCGCAGTTCCAGGACCACAGGATTGCTTTTTAGTATTAAGGGGAATCAAAACCTTGCATGTGCGTATGCAAAGACATTGTGAGAATGGAGAAAAAGTAGCAGCCTATTTACGCCAACACCCTAAAGTAGCAAAGGTATATTGGTGCGGATTTGCAGACCATCCGAATCATGACATTGCAAAACGACAAATGCGTGGCTTTGGGGGCATGATGAGTTTTACTTTAAAGGACGATAGCATTGCAGCAGCAACAAAAGTACTTTCCAGCACAAAGATATTTTCATTAGCAGAAAGTTTAGGCGGTGTTGAATCACTGATCAATCATCCAGCTAGCATGACGCACGCCTCCATTCCACGTGAACAAAGAATTGCCAATGGCTTGGCCGATGGATTAATTCGATTGAGTGTTGGAATTGAAGATGCCGAAGATATTATTGCAGATTTAGCGCAAGCTATTGGATAAAATAATTATAGGGGCTGTTTTGATATAGCCGCTATATCATTATAGCGTCCATTTAGAAAAGGTCAATTGAGCAAGTGAATACCCAGCAAGAAATAAAAAAAATATTAGATCAAAAAGTAAAACAATACAATAAGATTGATTTTATAGCAAAAGATCCTATTTGTATTCCACACCAGTTTAAAAAACAACAAGATATTGAGATTGCTGGATTTTTTGCTGCCATTTTTGCCTGGGGAAATAGAACCACCATTATCAATAAGAGCAAAGAACTATTGCAACGCATGGATGATGCGCCCTATGAATTTTGTATTCACCACCAACCCAAAGATTTAAAAAAGCTAATTGGTTTTGTACACCGCACTTTTAACGATACCGATTTATTATACTGTATTGAATTTTTCAAACAGCACTATGCAAAACAGCCTAGTTTAGAAACTGCATTTTTCACCCATCAAATAACTGGCCAACCAATTAATGATGTGGGAGCAGGCCTCACTCATTTTCAGGAATATTTTTTTTCTTTGGAAGATTCCCCAGATCGTACTAAAAAACATATTGCCAGTCCGCTATCCGGTTCCACCTGCAAACGCCTAAACATGTATTTAAGATGGATGGTTCGCCATGACCAACAGGGCGTGGATTTTGGCATTTGGAAATCCATCCGACCAGCGCAATTGATTTGTCCAATAGATGTGCACGTAGCAAGGGTATCTCGCTCCCTTGGTATTTTACAACGAAAACAAACGGATTGGTTGGCTGCCATGGAGTTAACGGAATATTTACGAACTTTAGCGCCTAAGGATCCTGTAAAATACGACTTCGCTTTATTTAGCTTAGGCGTGATTGAAAAATTTAACTAATGGAATTATCCCTACTCACTTTAGAAACCTATTCAAAGGAAAAACTGATTACGTATCTAAATGAGTTTATCAATCATGATTTTTCTAAAGTGGTGCAATTGCTTTATCGTATTGATGTATCCGAAGCTAAATTAAAAAAAGTGTTATATGAAAATCTCAATGAGGATGCGGTACATTTGATTGCAGATTTAATTATGGAAAGAATAGCGATTGCTAAAAAGGCAAGAGCTAGTTTTTCAAAAGATGATAACAATGCAGCCAATACCGAAAATGACTACCCTATCAATCATGATGATGAAGGCGCTGAAAGATTATAAATACGAGTCTTAGTATAAGCGTAAAAAAATAATACAATAATTACAAATCCCCTTTTTGCGGACGCATCACTATATCTTCCACCACTGCTTGAGGGCTTAAATGTGCAGCTGCAAAAATCATTTTTGCAATATCCTCGGATTCCATGATTCTGTTTGGATCCACACCAGAACCCACCCAGCTATTGGTATACACTGCCCCTGGACAAACCGAAGTTACTTTTATTCCTTTGTCTTTTAATTCTAGTCTTAAATTTTTCGAGAACCCCAATAAAGCAAACTTGCTAATACTATAGGAACCTCCTTGTGCATAGGCATTCAATGAGGCAATAGAACAAATATTAAAAACATGCCCCTTACCCATTTTTAACATTGCGGGAAGCAAAGCGCGCGTGGTATGATAAGCCGAATATAAATTCACCGCCATTTGTTTTTCTAAAACATCATCCGCTTCATCTTGAATATTACCAGGGGAAAAATAGCCCGCATTATTCACTAAAATATTGGGCGTGCCCTTTTCCAAACACCATTGCGCAAATTGTGTACACTGCTCTTTGTTACTCAGATCCGCATCTGTAAAATGGATAGTCGCATTGGGGTATTTTGCAGCTAAGGAATTACCTGCAGCATCCATATTCGCCTTTGTTTTACTACATAAGCATAAAGTATATCCTGCATTTGCAAATGCGGCCGCAATAGCCAAGCCTATTCCCTGTGAAGCACCTGTGATAACTACATTCATGATCAAATATGAAGTTTAAGTAACCCTTTTAATTTAATGCTTAAAGATAGGAAGCAAAATTGTATTTTAGCAATTCTTAATCACACCCTATGGCTTATAAGGATTTATTTTTTGACTTGGACCACACATTATGGGACTTTGAATTAAACGCAAAGGAAACCATGCAGGAATTATATATTAACCATCATATAGCATCATTAGGCATTACTGATTTTGACGCCTTTTTTAATATCTATGCTGCACACAACCACCGATTATGGGATAGGTATGCCAAAGGGTTTATCAAACAAGAGGAATTAAGATGGAAGCGTATTTACTTGAGCTTATTAGATTTTAAAATCGCAAACGAGCAGTTATCAAAGGATATATCACTTGAATTTTTACAAATCTTGCCCACCAAGAAAAAGCTGTTTCCGTATACGATTGAAATTTTAAATTACTTAAAGGAAAAGGACTATAAAATGCACTTGATTACGAATGGGTTTGAATCCGTGCAAATGCAAAAGATAAAGAATGCCGAGATTGCTCATTATTTTACTGAAGTAGTTACTTCAGAAACAAGTAATAGCTTGAAACCCAATAAAGAAATTTTTGCATTTGCATTAAAAAGTTCGAATGCTAGCTTATCCGAAAGTATCATGATTGGTGATAATGAAACGGCTGATATACAAGGTGGTATTAATATAGGGATGGATACGGTGTTTGTGAATCATTTAAAGGTAGCACCTACCCTTCCAGCTACTTACACCATAACTCACTTAAAGGAGTTGGAGGAAATATTATAATTACCAACTCGCTAAAATCGTCACCCCGCCTTTTACGACATCATCAATTTTGGTATGTATTTTAGCGCCCACAGGTAATAATAAATCAACACGACTTCCGAACTTAATAAAGCCGTATTCATCACACTGATTAAATTTTTGACCTACGGTACTATAATTACAAATACGGCGGGCTAAAGCCCCAGCAATTTGCTTACATAAAACACTTCCTTTGCTATTCTCAATAACAACCGACCATCTTTCATTATCAGTAGATGACTTTGGATGCCATGCAACCAAAAATTTTCCTGGATGGTATTTGTTATAAACAATATTACCTGCAATTGGCAAACGATTCACATGCACATTCGCAGGACTCATAAAAACACTAATTTGAATGCGTTTCTCCGTATAGTACTCATCGGGTTGCACTTCCTCAATCACGACCACTTTCCCATCTGCAGGTGCAACAATGGCTGAATCATTAATGGTCAAAGTACGATTGGGCATTCTAAAGAAAGAAACGATAAATAAGAAAAACGCAACAGTAATCACAAACACCATCCAAGCAGCCACAACACTCATTGGAAATATATAGGAGAAATTGGCCAAGTTTAATAAACTCACCAATATCGCTGTCAATGAAATGGTTACTCCTCCTTCCTTATGAATGGTCATATTTCTTATTTAATTAAAGTGCAAATGTAAAACATTAATACACAAGTTGAATCAATAACCAAACAAAGGGCGTAGCCAATAATATAGAATCAAATCGGTCCAAAAATCCACCATGACCAGGCATCATGGTACCACTATCCTTAACACCTGCTAATCTTTTTAATTTACTCTCCACTAGGTCACCAAAAGTTCCTGCAATCGAAGCCACAATGGATATTAAAAAGATAGATTTTTCGCTTAATGGAATGTACTGCCCCATAATTTTAGTGACCAACAAAACTGAGATAACGACACCTGCAAT
>SHWT01000034.1 GCA_009693715.1 Chitinophagaceae bacterium | reverse complement strand
AAACTATTTATAGATATATTTCAAGTAGAGGCATCTAAAATGCTGGAAGCTAAGTTTTTAGGTCAAGGAACAATATATCCTGATGTGATTGAAAGTGTAAGTGTACACGGACCTTCTCAAACCATTAAATCACACCATAATGTGGGTGGTTTACCTGAATCATTGCACCTTACTTTGGTGGAGCCATTGAGAAGCTTATTTAAAGATGAAGTTCGCCGAGTAGGCCTTGAACTAGGTATACCTAGCGCTATGATCGCCAGACATCCTTTCCCAGGACCTGGACTAGCTATTCGTATACTAGGGGAAGTTACCGCCGAAAAGGTAGACCTCCTTCAAAGAGCCGATGCGATCTACATGAATGGACTAAAAGAATTCGGATTGTATGATAAGGTATGGCAAGCAGGCACCATTCTTTTACCTGTAAAAAGCGTGGGTGTGATGGGTGACGAAAGAACCTATGAGTTCACCGTGGCTTTAAGAGCAGTAACCTCAGTGGATGGAATGACTGCCGACTGGGCGCATTTACCTTATGAATTCCTAGCTCATATGAGCAACGCCATCATCAATGAAGTAAGGGGAATTAACCGCGTGGTATATGATATAAGCAGCAAACCTCCTGCAACTATTGAGTGGGAATAACTTACTATTAATAAACAACTAGTTCATCTTGCGTTTCATATTGGTAATTTGGTCCTGTAAATTATTAACCACGCCGGCTAATTGATCAACATTCCACATGGGCTGCGCCCCTGCTTTTTGGATAATATAAACTGCCTTCCATATCTCTACTATATCTTGTGTATTTACTTGATATGGCTCATATAATGGATTGTCACTCAACAAAGTAAGTCGTTCAGTAACGTCTTCATTGGTAATTACTCTCTTATATACCACCCCATCTGCATTTGAGACGACGATATAGGTATTACTGTTCTTTACCTCCTTCATATTGTCCACTTTTTCACCCACAATTACACTTCCACTTGGGGTGGGTAGCATACTATCCCCAATGATTTCAAACGCACGGTAATCACCAGGCGCCAACATAGGTAATGTGAATGTATTGAGCTCATCTAGGAACTCTGGATCAGCATAACCTGCCAAATAACCCGCTGCAGCCTTAACAGGCACAAAGGGCACAATGGGTGCTAAACTGATGGACTTATCTGACTTCATCGAGCGACGACGCTCTAAATAGCTATTATTAGAACCTGATGACAATCCCCCTGTTTCAGATAAATCCTGAAACAAGAATTGCTCTAAACTGATATTAAATTTAGCACAGATTACTTCCTGCACATCCAACCTTGGTTCGGCGCGCTCCTCCTCATAAGCCCCTACCAAGGATCGCTTAATTTGAAGTTGATTGGCCATTTCCTCTTGTGTCCATTCGCGCTGCTTTCTGATGTATTTTAAATTTTTTCCTGCGTATGACATAACTAATTATTTTAGTGCAATTTACTAATATATTTAGTATTACCAAATATTTTTAGACTTTTTTTTCAACATCTTAGTAAATTCTCTAATCCCGATGAGGGAAGCAAAACTTATTTATCCCCTAAATTATCCTAGTCAAGTCCTTTTATTTTGTGGCAACCCCCTATCTCGGTAACTTGCAGTATGGCAAAAACAAAAGCAGAAAAACCGGTTATCTTAATTACCAACGATGACAGTATTAGTGCGCCAGGCATTAAGGCATTAGTGGAAGCGGTAAAGGATTTAGGTAAAATAATTGTGGTAGCACCCGACAAACCACAAAGTGGTATGGGACATGCCATCACCCTTGGACAACATTTAAGGTTACAAAAAGCACATATTGTTGACGGCGTTGAAGCCTACACTTGTAGCGGGACACCCGTGGATTGCGTAAAATTAGCGGTAGATAAAGTTTTACACCGTAAGCCATCCATTTGTTTGAGCGGGATTAATCATGGCGCTAATCATTCTATCAATGTCATTTATTCTGGCACCATGTCGGCGGCATTAGAAGCTTCCATTGAAAGTATTCCAAGTATTGGATTTAGCTTAATGGATTTAAGCAATGGGGCCGATTTTACCGCTGCGCAACATTATGCGCGCATCATCGTGAAGCAATTACTAGCCGATAAAAATATAGATAAGCACCTTTGCTTAAATGTCAATATCCCGAATGTAAAAACCGCTTTAATTAAGGGCATTAAAATTTGCAAACAGTCCTATGCAAAATATGATGAAAAATTTATTGAGCGTACCGACCCACATGGTAAAAAATATTATTGGTTAACGGGTGAGTTTGTCAACTTTGATAAGTCAAAGGATACGGATGTATGGGCCTTGAAAAATAATTATGTCAGCGTGGTTCCTGTGCAATTTGATTTAACCAACCATCTGCTTAAGGACAAACTAAGTAAAAAATGGAAATGGTAAAGGACAATTATATATTAGGCGTAGTGCTTGGACTCCTGCTCCCATTTTTGGGATTTTACCTTTTTTATGAATGGAAGTTTAGCGTATTCTCCATTACGGAATTTGGCGATTTACTGATTCAACAAAAATCGATCTTGTCGGCAATGATTAGCGTATCCTTACTTTTAAATGGAGGCGTACTCACTTACTTTTTTCAAAAACAGGCAGATAAAACTGCGAAGGGCATATTTTTCTCCACTTGTATTTATGCAATTGCTGCAATTGCATGTAAATGGTTTTTATAAATGCGATATTATATAATAGCTGGAGAAGCCAGCGGTGATTTACACGGATCTAATTTAATTAAATCCATCAAAGCAAAGGATGCAGCTGCTGTTATCCAATGTTGGGGTGGTGATTTAATGCAAGCCGCCGGCGGAAATGTAGTAAAGCATTATCGTTCATTGGCCTTTATGGGACTAGTGGAAGTGGTGATGAATTTAACGACCATTGTAAAGAATATTAATTTTTGCAAACAAGATATAACGGATTTTCAACCCGATGTTTTAATCTGTATTGATTACCCTGGTTTTAATTTACGCATTGCCAAATGGGCAAAGCAAAAAGGGTTAAAAGTAATTTATTTTATTGCGCCACAGGTTTGGGCTTGGAAGGAAAACAGGGTACCTGCCATGCGTGCATGTATTGATCGATTATTATGTATCCTGCCTTTTGAGAAAAAATATTTTAAGGACCGTTGGAATTGGGAGGTAGATTATGTGGGACATCCTTTAATGCAGGTGGTTGCTTCACAAGTAAATTTACCCCACCCTTTGCCCCAATTAAATGGGCAAGCTGTGATTGCATTATTACCTGGAAGTAGAAAGCAAGAAATTGAAAAGATGCTCCCAATGATGTTATCGGTGGCTGCACATTTTCCTAATGAACATTTTGCCGTGGCACAAGCACCAGGATTAGCAGATGACTGGTTCAACGCATTGATGCCTGATTTACCCAATGTCCATATTGTTAAAAATAATACCTACGCTATTTTAAACCACAGCAAAGCGGCACTCGTCACCAGCGGAACGGCGACACTTGAAACTGCATTATTAAATGTGCCTGAAGTAGTTTGTTATAAAGGCAACCGAATTACATTGATGCTCGCCAAAAGATTTGTGAAAATTAAATTCATTGCCTTAGTTAATTTAATTATGGACAAAGAAGTAGTGAAGGAATTGATTCAGGAAAATTTAACGACAAAAAAACTAGTAGTGGAATTGAATACATTGTTAACTGACACAACCGCGCAATCTCAAATTAAAAATGACTATGCTAGTTTAAAAAATATATTAACTACTGGGCACAATGCCAGTGAAGTAGCTGCGCAAATCATCATGGAGGAGCTTAAATAAATTTTATTTAAGCAGGGGCAAAATCACAAATCGAAATAACATTACTAGCAATCCGATAATGAACATGAATAAAGAAATGCGATTCATGCCATGCATGTAACCCATCCACTTGGTGCGTTGTTGATTTGGATCTCTTTTTTTGATAAATAAATACTCCCCAAATTGATTCCAGATACCCATAAAATTAATTTTAAATTAGCAATGTGTATTGAGCCAAGCACTTAAATGCTTGGTAATTTGTATTGATTCAATGATAAATCCATCGTGCCCATACAAGGAATCAATGGCCACCAAAGTGGCATTGGGCATATGTTGTTCCATAAAACGCTGCTCATCCAATGGGCATAAAATATCACTATTAATTCCTATAATAAAAGTAGGCATTTGAATGGTCCCTAAAGTTTTGATTAAATCTCCCCCTCTTTTACGTGCTAAGTGATGGCTATCCATGGACTTTGTTAATAACCAATAGCTATATGCATTAAAACGCTTAACTAATTTATCCCCTTGGTATTCGATATAGGAAGATGCTTTAAAGTTGTCTATCTTTTCTGGATCATCGTCGGTTTGTTTTTCTTGGAAAATACCATAGTTGCGATAAGTTAACATACCAATGGCGCGCGCAGCTTTTAAACCTTTCGCGCCCGCATTAGGGGTTGCTTCCTTCCAAGTACAATCTGCTTCAATGGCCAAACGCTGTGCCGTATGTACGGCCACACCCCATGCACTTTCAGAAGGCGAGGTTGCAATCAAAAACATTTTCTTAATTACACTCGGTTCAAAGATGGCCCACTCTAATGCTTGGTAGCCACCCATACTTCCACCTAATAATAAATCAATACTTTCTATGGCTAAATGTTGGCGCAGTAAAATATGCGCTTGTACCATATCACGAATGGTCAATGTTGGAAAATTATTTAAACTAATTTCGGTACCTAAATCTTCAACGCTTAATGGCCCGGTAGATCCATAACAGGAGCCAATGATATTTGCACAAATAATATAATAATCATTCGGATTTATTAAGGCCCCCTCACCTATCAAACCCTTCCACCAATCTATTACTTCTGAATTGGCCGTTAAAGCATGGCAAACCCAAGCAACTTTTTTACCAGGCGTATATTCCCCATAAGTATGGTAGGCTATCTTAAGCTTTGGCAAACTGACCCCACATTCAAGTGCAAAAGGCTGATTATATTGATATATTGTTGGACCCATTTTTTCGAATTCTATTGCTAAGTAAGTATCTATTTGAATTATCTTTGCCAAAGGTACAAATTTTATACTTCTTAACTACTAACAAGCATTTACCTATGGCGACTATAAATTTAAAGCGGATTGACGACGACTATCAATTTGTTACGACCGATGAAACTGGACAAACCCTAACTTTGGATATTCCTGTGGACCAAGGTGGACACGGCAATGGCGTGAGACCTATGCAAGCTTTATTAAGTGCATTAGGTGGATGCAGTGGGGTTGATATTGTGATGATATTAAAGAAACAAAAAGAAACGATTGAAGTTTTAGAAATGGAGATCAATGGGGAACGTCAAGTAGGCAAAGAGCCTGCGTTATGGGAAAACATTCATATTGTTTTTAAATTTAAAGGAACCATGACAAAAGAAAGAGCCGAAAAAGCTTGCGCACTTTCTATTGATAAATATTGTTCCGTAGCAGCTACCCTAATTGCTGCTGGCGCGAAAATTACATGGACTGTTGAAATGTTGTAACCACCATAACATTCATCAAAAAATAGTTACCGATTATTAAGACATTCAATTTACAATAAGTATTTAAATATAAATAAGTAGCATTTAACTTATGAAACATAATCAATCCAAATTAATCAGAACCAGGGTTCCGCAAACTTCTGAGCATGAACATTCCTCTCCCTTGTTTTTAACAAGTAGTTTTACTTTTGATAATGCGGAAGATATGCGTGCTGCATTTGCGGATGAAACGGATGCGAATATTTATAGCCGTTTCTCCAATCCAAGTGTACAAGAATTTGTAGATCGTTTATGTGTTTTAGAAAATACGGAGGCTGGTTTTGCAACAGCGAGTGGCATGAGTGCGGTTTTTGGATCTTTTATGGCCTTATTAAAAAAAGGAGATCATTTATTGTCCTGCAATTCCATTTTTGGAAGTACGCATACAGTGATTTCAAAATACTTACCCAAATATGGCATTGATTATAGTTATGTAGGTGCTAATGCTACAGCAGCCGAGTGGGAAGCAGCGATTACGCCACAAACTAAAATGATTTATTTAGAGACCCCTACCAATCCAGGATTGGATGTGTTGGATATTAGTATGATTAGTGTGATTGCAAAAAAGCATAAGATCATATTAAATGTCGATAATTGTTTTGCAACACCTATTGGACAAACACCCATGGATTTAGGCGCGGACCTAGTGGTACATTCTGCGACCAAATGGATTGATGGACAGGGGCGCGTATTAGGCGGCGCTGTTGTTGGACGCAAAGATTTAATTCATGAGATTTATTTATTTTGTCGTTCCACTGGACCTTCCCTATCTCCCTTTAATGCATGGGTATTAAGTAAGAGTTTAGAAACCTTGGAAGTGAGAATGGAAAGACATGCAAGCAATGCTTTATTTATTGCAGAACAGCTTGAAGGAAATAGTAAAATCAACTTTGTAAAATATCCTTTCCTAAATACACACCCGCATGTTGCTATTGCAAAAAAGCAAATGAAAAATGGTGGGGGTATTGTTTGTTTTGAATTAAAAGGAGGCATTGAAGCTGGCCAAACATTTCTTAATGCATTAAAAATGTTATCACTCACAGCCAACCTAGGGGACACAAGAAGTATTGCATCTCACCCTGCAAGTACTACGCATGCAAAATTATCAGAAGCAGAACGTCAAGCGGTGAGTATTACACCAGGCTTAATTCGTATTTCTGCGGGACTAGAACATAGAGAAGATATTTTAGCGGATATTTTACAAGCGCTTGAAGCTTGTTAAACTAATTTCCATATAAAAATTGGAAGTTTCATTCTGATTTATCCAATTCATTCGATAAGCCTACTCAATTCACATGAGTAGGCTTATTTGTTAGTTATTTTCGGTCATTTCCTTCCCTTAATTTGCTAAATTTTTGTATATTGAATTCGCTTAAAACCAACCTATGAAAACAAAAATCAGTGTCTTATTATCTTCCATGATGTTTTTACAATATTACATCTGGGGGGCATGGTACGTAACTATGGGAACTTATATGGGTGAGGTATTAAAGTCATCAGGCATGAATATTGGTGCTGCGTATAGCGCAGGTGCGATTGCAACAATCATCAGCCCCTTTTTTGTTGGGATGATTGCAGATCGTTTTTTTGCAGCACAAAAAATTATGGGTGTATTACATTTATTAGGTGCTGCCCTACTTTATTATGCAACACAAGTGAACAACGATAGTTTTTATTGGGTAATTTTAGTTTACTCCTTATTGTATATGCCTACTATCGCACTAAGTAATAGTGTGGCATTTGCACAAATGACAGATGCAGGAAAACAATTTCCTTGGATTCGTGTATTTGGAACATTAGGTTGGATTGCAGCAGGATTAATCATTAGTCAATTAGGTATCGAAAAAACAGCGGGCACGTTTCAAATGGCTGCTGGCGTATCCATCCTACTTGGATTATTAAGTTTTGCATTGCCTAATACACCACCTAAAGGAAAAGGTGAAAAAGCAAATGCTTTAGCTATTTTAGGCACAGACGCATTTGTGTTATTTAAAACAAGGTCCTTTTTTATCTTTTTCATTTCTGCTATTTTAATATGTATCCCCTTATCTTTTTATTATGGATTTGCCAATCCATTTTTAAATGAAATTGGATTACAAAACGCTGCTGGGAAAATGACTTTAGGTCAGGTATCTGAAGCCCTATTTATTTTAGCGATTCCGTTTATGTTTAATCGCATTGGTGTAAAAAATATGTTGATATTAGGGGTTACTGCTTGGTTATTGCGTTATGTATTTTTTGCTTATGGTAACATGAATACCACTTGGATGTTGTATGCAGGCATTATTTTACATGGCATATGTTATGATTTCTTTTTTGTCACAGGTTATATGTATACTGAGAAAAAAGCGGGAGAAAAAATTAAAAATGCTGCACAAGGATTATTTACCTTTGCCACCTATGGCGTTGGTATGTTTATAGGAACCAAATACAGTGGTTACGTGGTGGATCAGAATAAAATAACAGACGCAGTTACAGGAGCCGTACAACACAATTGGGCAACCATTTGGCTAACGCCTGCCGCTATCGCTGGCGCGGTGTTAATTGCTTTTATTTTATTTTTTAATGAGAAAAAGGAAACTAGCGTTACTAACTAATTTATAGGATTGACAAATTGCTTAAGTAAATAGCGTTAATAGATTTCAATGAGCTAAAAGATTTAATAGCGTTTAAAAAAAAGTAACAAAATTTTAAAATATAAAAACAATTTAAGATGAGAATTGCGATGTTAGGAGCAGGATTTATTGGCAGATTTTATGCCGATGCTTTACAAGGCTACCGTAGTAAGGACAAAGTGGTAAGTATTTATGCGCGACGCGAGGAGTCGGCTACAAAATTTGCTGCCGATTACAACTGTGCACATTGGACCACCGATATGGAAGCGGCAATTAGCCATCCGGATGTGGATGTGGTATGTATCGCACTTCCGAATAATATTCATGAAATTGCGGTGATGCTTTGTTGCAAACATAAAAAAGCAGTCATGACCACCAAGCCATTAGGCCGTAATAGTGATGAAGCGAAACGTATGCTGATTGCAGTGGAAGAAGCAGGAATTTTTAACGGTTACCTAGAGGACTTAGTGTATACCCCTAAATTTATTAAAGCGCAGCAAAGCGTTAAAGAAGGAGCTATCGGACGCGTTTTATGGGCTAAGTCCCGTGAAACCCACCCTGGGCCTCACAGTGATTGGTTTTGGGATATTGAGCAAGCAGGCGGTGGATGTATTTTAGATTTAGGATGTCATTGCGTTGAAATTTCACGCAGTTATATAGGAAAGGATATCAAACCTATTGAAGTAATGTGCTGGGCAGATACGCAAGTAAAACCTATTGACGCCGAAGATCATGCGATTGGATTAGTAAAATATGAAAACGGTGCTATCGGTCAATTTGAAGTTAGCTGGACCTTCAGGGGTGGCTTGGATTTAAGAGATGAAGTAATGGGAACAGAAGGTACCATTTGGATTAATAGTTTTTTAAGAACAGGATTTGAAATGTTCACCACTGGTAAAGGCGGTGATTATATTTCAGAAAAGTCTGAAAGCAATAGTGGCTGGTTATTCCCTGTGGGTGATGAGCTTAATGAATTAGGATACAACCATATGTTCATGGACATGTTTAACGCCATGGAAAAAGGCGTTGCACCTAAGGAAACTTTTTATGATGGTTATGTGGTGAATTCAATTTTAGATGCTGCATATAAATCGGCAAAAACAAAATTATGGGAACCTGTTCAATTAGATATTTGGAGAGGTAAAACTGGATTAACCAAGGAAAGTCATTTGGTGGAATACGATGCTGACCATTATTTAGTAAAGGAAGAGATGACCCACTATGGAGCGAAAAAATTAATCCTAAAAAATAAAGTCACTGGAAAAATTACAGAGCAAACGATTAATTAAGTTTCGATACGTTACGCTTTACATTAAGACTACTAAGTTTCTGTTGACAAACCAATATTTCAAACACCCTTTGCGCAAGCGGAGGGTGTTTTTTTTAATTTGAATTTGCCTTTTTAATTTTAGGATCTATAAATTCCCATTCTAAAACCTGCGGATGCATATGCTGTTGCTTGGCAATTAATTTCATTTCTGTTATGATGGTTGGATTTGCCAGGGCAACATTGTTTTTTTCAAATGGATCCTTCCCAATATCATATAACTCCCAATTTCCTGTTGGATTTTTTCGCACATTCATTTGCACCCCTTTCCAATTGCCTAATCGCACTGCAATTTGTCCCCCATTTTCCGGATATTCAAAATACATGAACTCATGTTTTGTTTGAGGCACTTGCTTACTTAATAAAGTGGGCAATAGGGAAACCCCATCCATATCTTTCAATGGCTTTCCTGTTAAATCGGCCAATGTGGGCATAATATCATATTGCACTGACAACAAATCAGAAGTCGTATTTTCCTTTATTTTACCAGGCCATCTTGCAATGAAGGGAACACGAATACCACCCTCATAAACTTCCATTTTAAGACCTCTGAAGCCACTTACACTATTAAAGAACTTTGTATCCACCCCTGCTGAAAAAGTGGCTCCATTATCGCTCGAAAACATAATAATGGTATTTTCATCCAATCCTAATGCCTTTATCTTACGCATGATAATACCCACCTGCTCGTCCAAGAAACTGATCATTGCTGCATAAGTACTTAATGGATATTTATTAGGCGCATAACCCTTGTCACCATAATAAGGCTGCTCGTCAAATTGTCCAATATACTTTTGTACATATTCGGCTGGCGCTTGTAATGATAAATGTGGAATGGTATAAGGCAGGTAAAGAAAAAAAGCATTGCTTTTATTTTTTTCAATAAAGCCTAAAGCCTTTTCAGTCATTTTCGCTGGCGCATAATCCTTGCCACGATATTTTTCAAAATCAGCATCGGTTGCAGTGGCAGGATTGATGGCCGAATGCACATTGATAAATGGATTATTTAAAGTATCCCAATGATCATTCTCCCATAAATGAGTAGGATAATAATTATGCGCTTGCTTTTGATCCAAGTAACCGTAATAATAATCAAAGCCTTGCTTTAATGGCGTGCCGGTAGTTCCAGTTACACCCATACCCCACTTTCCAACGAGCGCAGTAGCATAGCCTCTTTCTTTCAACATTTTTGCCATGGTATAAGCGCCTTCATGCAAAGGCATTTGACCACCTTCTTCATTATCTGCAAAACCGCCTAATTCATAATTGCCTCTGATATAAGTATGTCCAGGATTTTTTCCTGTCATTAACATGCAACGTGATGGCGCGCATACTGGCGCACTACTATAATGTTGGGTAAAGCGCATGCCTTCTCTGGCCATTTGATCCAAAAAAGGGGTTTTAATTTTCTTTTGCCCGTAGGATCCTAATTCTCCATATCCCAAATCATCCGCATAAATATATATGATATTAGGTTGGACTTTTTTTTGCTGTCCTTGTGTGAAGGAAAAAATAAACAAACAAAACGAAGTAAATACTATTTGTAAAAAATGTTTTTTCAATGCATTGCTATTAAATTCCATCCATTATTAAATAAATTCAAGTAAAATATTATAAATTCTTTTTCTTTAGCTGCTCCACTGCATAATTAGCAGCCCGTGCAGTTAAAGCCATAAATGTAAGTGATGGATTTTGGGTACCCGTACTAACCATGCAAGCACCATCAGTAACAAAAACATTTTTACAATGGTGCATTTGATTCCATTCATTCAATAAAGAAGTTTCAGGATCCTTGCCCATACGTACACCACCCATTTCATGGATATCTAAGCCAGGTGATTGTTTGGTGTCCCAGGAATGGATATCCTTGCAGCCTGCAGCATCTAATAATTCACTACCTGTTTGTAAAAAGTCCTTTAATAATAATTCGTCATTGGCATCATAGTCGATACTTGTAATTAATTGCGGAATGCCCCATGCATCTTTTTTATCCGCACTTAATCGAACATGATTGGTTTTTTTAGGGACGGTTTCCCCTTGCATCATCATGGAAACATGCCATCCCCCTAATTCAGTCGCTTGGTCCTTAAATTCAGCGCCAACGCCTTGTGCAGATGCAAGGCCACGAGCTGCACCAAAAAATACCATATAGCCTCTTTGAAAATCAGTTTCTTGCTTATGTACATTTCTAAAATTAGGCATCATGGGTTGTGTAGGACGACGACCATAATAATATTTATCTAAGGGTCCATTAATATTTGCAGCTAAGCCACCACGATAATTATGAAATGCCACATACTTTCCTAACAAGCCATTGTCATTCCCTAATCCATTCGGAAATCGTTTCGAAGTGGAGTTTAATAAAATTAAATTGGTGTTGAGTGTGGCAGCATTTAAAAAAATAATTTTAGCATAATACTCCGTTACTTTTTTTGTTTCACTATCAATCACTCTTACCCCAGATGCTTTTTGACTTGCTTCATCATAAATAATTGAATGCACCACTGAATTCACTTGCAATGTTAAATTTCCTGTTTTTTGTGCCCAAGGAATCGTAGATGCGTTTGAACTAAAATAACCACCAAAGGGACAACCTCTTTCACATAAGGACCTTGCTTGACATTGCTGCCTACCCTGTTCAATATGTATGGGTTGTGGTACAGTTAAATGGGCACAACGCCCTTGTATGACGTGACGATTCGTAAATTTTTTATTAATACTGACCTGCATATCTTTTTCAACACAGTTCATTTCCCATGCAGGTAAAAAAGAGCCATCTGGTAAGGTTTCTAATTTATCATAGTTGCCACTAATACCTGCAAATATTTCCACATGCGTATACCAAGGTGCTAATTCATTATAACTGATGGGCCAATTTCCAAAACCATCGCGCGCTGGTCCTTCAAAATCAAATTTACTCCAGCGCTGCGTTTGCCTTGCCCATAATAAGGATTTACCACCTACTTGATAGCCTCTGATCCAATCATAGGGCTTCTCTTGTATGTATGGATGCTCTGCATCCTTAACAAAAAAGTGTTCTGAAGTTTCATTATACGCATAACACTTACTTACCACAGGATTATCCTTGGTTAATGCATTTGTTTTTTTACCTCGATGGGAAAAATCCCAAGGATTTTTTGTTGCCGTTGGATAATCTTTTAAATGTACCACATCGCGACCTCGCTCCAGCACCAATGTTTTTAATCCTTTCTCACATAATTCTTTTGCAGCCCAACCACCACTTATTCCAGATCCAATAACAATGGCATCATAGGTATTTGCATTTGTTGACATAGGATATTTTTTACCTGTTATTTAATAAATTTTCGAAGTATGTTTCTATGTTAAAATATATAATGATTATACTTAAAGTTAATACACTTATTCATTGTTCGCAAAAGGAAACGATATAAATTTTCCAAGTATTACGCACCACCCTACACGAAAAAGCCTCCTTCCGATTTCTCGGAAGGAGGCTTTTAATATATTACTTTAAACTTAATTAGAAGTTTGTAGCAACACCAGTATCCCACCATAAACGAGTTGCGATATCATCTTTACCGCCAGCACCCATTGTAGCAACGGCAGCAGCAACACCAGCAGTGTTCCCTGTTCTTTCACCGTTGATGAATGGCATTCTCTTAATCCACTCATTAGCAGGAATAACTCCCCAATCAGGGCTAGAATCATTCTTAGCTACATTAGGAATCTTAGGGTATCCAGTTCTTCTGAAATCAACCCAAGCTTCTAATGTATTGGTGAATGTGTTGATATACTTTTGAGTAAGTATTTTTTCTAACTTCAACTCATTATTGTCAGCATCTTTCCATGCTACAGTAATTGTTGAAGCAGCTTTATTGCTATTACGTGCATCCTTAGGATCTACATAATTAATTGGCTTACTTGTAGCATCAGCTAAATAAGCATCAACGCCAGATGCTGCCCAATCTTCGAATGATAATTTAACGCCATTCTCGTAGTTTGCTTTTGCAGTTCCAGCACCAGCCCATCCTCTTAAAGCAGCTTCTGCTTTTAAGAATGCAACTTCAGATGCAGTAAATGCACGTCTTGTTTGCGCATTGTTAAAGTCACTAGAAACCTTAGAGTAAGGTACTTTATCTGCTTTTGCTTCACAATATGCCCCATTACGGATTCCTTTGTAAGGAACTGTAGGATGATCAGCATATAATGCTGGATCTGTTAATGGTGAATAGAACTTAGAAAGACGACCATCTTTCAATCCAACTAAAAATGATTCCATAACGCTACCCATACGAGTATCATCCCATTGGAAACAAATTTGTGCTACTGGCATAATATTACCATTCAATGAAACTAAGAAGTTATCACCGTTTGTTGCAATTAAACCAGCTGGATCAGCCATTGCTTTTTCACCTTGTGTTTTAGCAACACTTGGCGCAACTTTAGACAAACGAATCGCTAATCTTAATCTCATAGAATTCACCACTTTTTGCCAAGCAGGAATACTTCCTTTGAAACTTGGGTCAAATTTAGCAAATCCAGTATAAGTTTTGTTCGCAGCAAAGTCAGCTTGGATTGAATCCAATTGTAAGAAGAAAGTATTGTACAAATCAGACTCTTTATCATAATTGATAACTGGAGTAGTTGCACCATAATTTGAATAGATTACTGGTCCGTGATAAGCCGATACTTTAGAGATTGACATTACTCTAATTAATTTTGCCCATGTTGCAAATAAAGGCAAATTATTTGTTGCAGCTAATTGGATTACTTGCTTAGAAGGTGACATTACACTTCCATAAGCACGACCCCAAAAACTGTTCCAACGAATGTAATAAGTAGTATTGTTTACATTACCAACAAATGGCGTAGGCGTATTCATATACCCCATCCAAGAATCATGTAAAAGATCCTCTTCAACTTGACCTCCGAAAAGGTTTAACAACATACCTGAAAAGGGCGAGCCTACCAGGTTAAAGTCTTGCTTAAGTAGCTGATCAGAAATTTGATTGGGATTTTGGTTTGTACTTTCAAAGTCTTTAGTACAAGACACCATAGCAATCAACATTAATGACGCAATTAGTATTTTTTTCATATAAAATAATTTTGTTTTTTTAGAAAGTTAATTTGATGTTAAATCCAACTGATCTTGTAGAAGGCATGCTGAATACATCATTTGATTGCATTCCATTTCCAGTACTCATAGATTGTTCAGGATCAAATGGTGCTTCCTTAAAGAAGAAGAATAAGTTTCTTCCTACTAAAGAGAATGAAGCATCTTTGATTGGTAAGCTAGCATTTTTGATTTTTAAAGTATAACCTAAAGCTAATTGACCTAATCTAATGTTTGTTCTAGAAAAAACATACGGTTCCATAATTCCATTTCTATCTCCAATCGCTGAATAATAAACAGCTGGATCAATTGATGTAACTGCGGTACCAGTACTTGAAATTGCATTAATTGGAATTGTTGCACCTGCTCTTGCATCAGCCGTTCTTTGGCTCACACCATAAGAATCAAGGAATGCTTCAGTTTTAGAGAAAGCCACACCACCAAACTTACCATTGATAAGTACGCTAGCAAAGAAATCTTTGTAAGTAAAGTTGTTATTCCAACCTGCAATTAAATCAGGATTAACGTTACCAACTTTTTCACTTTTAGCAGCTTTTGTTGGAACACCAGCAGCACTTAAGATAATTTGACCACCCGCATTTCTTGCGAATTTGAAAATATATAAATCATTGAATGCACCACCTGATTTAATAATTGATTCAAACCCTTCATCATTACCACCTACTTGGTAGTTAGGATTAGTAGCAATTAACTCAACAATTTCATTTTGATTTTTAGATAAGTTGATCGCTGTTTTCCATTTGAAATTATTTGTTCTAACTGGTTCAGCATCGATGGTAACCTCAAAACCTTTGTTTACGATTTTTCCAGCGTTAACATAGTAAGAAGAATAACCAGATCCAGAAGGAGCAGCTAATGATAAGAATTGATTAGTACTTACTGCATTGTAATAAGTAACATCAAGTCCTATTCTACCTTTCAAGAATCTAACTTCAGCACCTATCTCATCACTTTTAATAATCTCAGCTTTTAAATTAGTGAAAGGAACCTGTGTATTACGGTTAATACCACCTATACCAGAAGGACCACCTGCACCACCAATTGAGTTATATGGATTAACCACGTTAAAAGGAACCTCATTACCAGTTTCAGAATGAGAAGCTCTTACTTTTAAATAAGAAATTACTTCAGGTAATGCTACCATTTGACTTATGATTGCTGACAAACCAAATGCTGGATATAAATAAGATTGGTTTCCAGTTAATGCTAAAGTAGAAGCCCAGTCATTACGCGCTGAAACGTCTAAATAAACCATATCCTTATAACCAATATTTGCACTTGCAAATGCACCTTGCTTCAATGTTCTGTTCAAAGTTGAGTTGAAGATCACATTGTAAGGTATATTAGAGAAAGAGAAGAAGTTAGGATACTGTAAAGGAATAGTTCCATTACCGACACTCATACCATTGTTGAAGGTATTTTTTGTCAAACTAGCTCCCAATAATCCTGAAACACTAAAGTCACCAAAATTATTGTTATAAGTGAAGATACCATCCGCATATAAAGATTGATCTTTATATTTTGAATAAGACCAAGTTCCATTAGGACTTACACTTACTGAGTTACCACCAGCAACGTATCTGTTATCATATAAAACATCATTGTAATCAATGTTACCTCTTGTTTCAAACTTAAGGTGTTTAGCGATATCATATGATAATTTCACATTCGCAATTACACGATTGTTTGTCGCCAACTTTGAGTTATTGTTAACTTCAAAATAAGGGTTGTTTTGAAACTCATAAGTTGAATACCAATTTTGCTTGTAAAGGTTTCTAGCTGGATCAAAAAGTTGGTAATCTTGTTTGTATTTAGCAAAATCTTTTTCACGCGCAAAAGTATACAAACCAGTCAATGGGTTATTGTAGTAACCTGCACCTGGACGATTGTATGATTTTTCGTTTGAGAAAATTACATTTGAACTCAAAGTAATTTTGTCATTAAATAACTTAGTAGATTGGTTTAATGTAACCGTATTCTTATTATAAGTATTAGTAGGCATTGCTCCTTTCGCTGTAATATTAGAGAAAGAGAAATAAGCAGTTGTTTGATTATTTCCACCACTCACATTCACAGAGTTTGTTGCAGTAATACCAGTTTGGAAGAAATCCTTCACATAATCTTTTTGATAATTTCCTTTCACCTTAGACCAGTTAAGATCACCACCTGCAGTACCATACATAAATTGCATTTCAGGAATTCCTGTTACTTGCTCAAATACAGTACTTGAATTGAAATCAACGACAGTTTTACCTGCTTTACCTTTTTTAGTTGTAATTAAGATAACACCATTCGCACCTTGACTACCATAAAGGATAGATGCGTTTGCGCCTCTTAAAATACTGATATTTTCTATATCAGCAGGGTTGATAGCAGATAATCCGTCACCACGGTCGTTTCCACCATAAGAACCTGGTTGACCACCTTTGTTATTCACCATTGGAACCCCGTCAATAACATAAAGTGCTTCACTAGTTCCAAGAAGAGATTTAGCACCTCTTAAAACTGCTTTAGTAGATCCACCAGCACCTGATCCACTGATTTTGATATCGATACCAGCAGCTTTACCACTTAATCCTTCCATAAAGTTTGGACCAGCAGCTCTTCTAAGCTCATCACCTGCAACCTGTTGAGATGCATAAGTTAAAGATTTCTTTTCACGCTTAATACCTAACGCAGTTACAACGACTTCAGATAAGTCACTTGATTGCGCAGATAAAGAAACATTAGCTGTTGCTTGAGAAGCGCCTACAGTAACTTCTTTGGCTTCAAATCCCAATGAAGAGACTTGTAATACAAAGCTACCCGCTGGTGCTTTTAAATTAAATGTTCCATCAGCATTGGTTGTAGTAGCAGCATTGCTTCCCTTGACCTTGATTGTAGCTGAAGCTACGGCCTGATTGTCAGAGCCCGTTACCTTACCGGTAACTTGTCTTGTTTGCGCGAATGTTGCGGAGAACATGCACAGAACACTACAAAAAACTAAAAGCATACTTTTCATAAGAATGATGTTTGGTCTGTTTAAAAATGAAATTTAAGTGATATTGAAATAATGGTTATCTCAAAAATCAATTTAACCCCCTTTTTAAGGTTAATAAATTTTGTTTAAAATGTCTCAATCGTATCATAATATTACGGCTTTATGATTGTGTTAACAAAAAAAAGGGGGCTTTTTTTACACCTATTTATCATGAATATTTGTGGAAAAAATACGTAAAAATTTGATTATCAATTATATGTACGTTTTCCGAGTATTAAGTAATGGGAATAATTTTACTATTACTTATATAAAATTTGATGCCCAAAAGTTAAAATCTCTTGCAATCATCCAAGGCAGCCGGTAAAAAAGCTACTTTTAATGATTCACTATTTCAAAATCATGAGTAAGCTTTTTTCAAATTTTAACTGGAAAGTACAGGCCTTAGGTGATCATGCCATTCAGTTTTACCTACCTGCAAAAATGGATACAACTGTCATAAGCGAAATAAAAAGTTTCAGTGATTTTATTTTTTCACAGCAGATGAAGGAAATAAAAGACATCATTCCCTCCTATCATACCCTTACTTTGATTTATGATATTGCGCTAATGGATGAACCAATCGAATTTGCAAATAATTTAATTGAAAAATTTGCAACGCAAAGAAAAACTGAAATAGCAACTACAGCGGTAAATAAAATCATAGAAGTCCCTGT
>SHWT01000033.1 GCA_009693715.1 Chitinophagaceae bacterium | reverse complement strand
TTAGCGGCAGAATTCCCATTAATTAAAGCAGGACAAATTTTATTTACTTATTTCCATTTTGCAGCATCCAAGGAATTAACCGATGCAATGATGAAATCATCGGCAGTTTGTATTGCTTATGAAACGGTGGAGTTACCAGATGGTTCCTTACCATTATTAGTACCTATGTCGGAAGTGGCAGGAAGAATGGCCGTGAATGTGGGTGCTTATTATTTAGGCAAGCCATTCGGCGGAAAAGGAAAATTATTAGGGGGCGTACCTGGTGTAAAACCAGCAGAAGTATTAATTATAGGTGGTGGTATTGTGGGTACACAAGCAGCGAAAATGGCGGCAGGCTTAGGCGCGAATGTAACTATTATGGATACCAACTTAACAAGACTAAGATATTTATCGGATGTAATGCCAGCGAATGTGGTTACACAATATTCTACTTTAATGGCGATTCAAGAAAAATTACCAACGGTGGACTTAGTCATTGGTGCTGTATTATTACACGGTGCTAAAGCGCCTCACTTAATTAAAAAAGTGGACTTGGCATTAATGGAAGCAGGCACAGTGGTGGTAGATGTTGCGGTGGATCAAGGCGGTTGTATAGAAACATGTAAACCAACTACGCATGAAAACCCGGTTTACATGGAACAAAATATTTTGCATTATTGTGTTGCGAATATGCCAGGCGCGGTGCCACAAACATCAACACGTGCTTTAACACAAGCCACACTGCCTTATGCAATGGCAATTGCAAACAAAGGATGGGAAAAAGCATGTGTTGAAAATGCAGCACTTGCGAAAGGATTAAATATTAAAGCAGGAAAAATTTTACACAAAGGCGTAGCGGACGCGTTTAATGCGTAATTGAAAAAACATTCTCATAACAAAAACGCCCCGAATTATCGGGGCGTTTTTTATGTCAACATAAACTTTTTAAATACAGTTCTTATTTCCAAACTGTCCAACCTTTCCACCAAGTTTGGTTGGTACCTGATGTAGCAACACCACCTCTGAAAGTTACTTTTTCAAAAAATGCATTTTGCAATTTCGTATCTGTAAAACTTCCGTTGATTTTATAATCCAATGAAGTGTTTAAACCTAATGGCCCAAAAGCTGCAGTTAAATTTCCAGAAGTTCCAGGACCAGCACTCGCATATGGAGTGAAATCTGGATTTGTATAGTTAAATGGTTGAATTAATTTTAAGATATCAGCAGCGGCTGTAGTTAAAATGGTATTACCATGGTATGCATTTGAAAACCAAGCTAATACACTTGCATCATTAGCGCCAGTGGGCGTTCCATTTACTACATATTTGACATTAACTGTGTTACCAGCAAAAGTACAGTTTCTAACTCTTATTGTACTATCATCAATATTTTTATCAACTGCAGTTCCAGTAGAAGCGTCAATTAATAAAGCAGTAGGCCATCCTGCAAATATTGAGTTCATGATTGAGATTCCTGAGTTTCTTCTGATTTGAGCACCTGCTAAAAACAAAGTATTTCCCTTAGCATAAGTTGGATCAATTCTTGGTCCAATTGCTGTAATATTAGAGAAAACTGCTGTTGTTTTTGGAGACAATGTAGATCCTTTACCATCGTTGTCAGATTCGAAAGCTTCTGATTTAGAGATGTCAGCAATAACTGAATCTCTTAATACGATTCCGAATTGTACATTTCCAGCATATCCAAAATCAGTATCAAAATCATCATCCTGTGTTTTATAAGCAATTAAATACTTACAATTTACTGTACCGCCAAACCACTCGTAAGCATCATCTTTTGCATAAGTAACTTGAATATGATCAATCGTTGTACCATTACCCACACCTGCCATTGTTAAACTGTTCAATTCATTATCTGGTTGGTATGCATATCCCGCATACTCAATTCTCACATATTGTAAAATACCACTGTTATCTGCATCATTTCCAGTAGGGAAAGCCGCATCTCCAGAACCAGCCAAGCCATATCCTATTTCTGTATCATTCACACCACCTTCAACTGAAGTTAAACCAGTTACAGCAGCACCTTTCCAAGTTAATGCTTGGTTTACTTTTGCGGTTCCTAATAAAACAATACCTCCCCAATCTCCCGACTGTGGATTTTGCGATGCAGAAGTAAACACGATTGGTTTATCAGCTGTTCCTTTTGCGATTAATTTTGCACCACGACAAATTACTAATGATGCCACATCTAAACCAGATTTTCCTTTTACACTTGCACCTTCTTGTATTGTTAAAGTAACACCTTTGGTAATATAAACTAGTCCAGAAAGGTAGTTTACATCTTTAGCATACAAGGTTGTATCCTTGGTTATTTTTCCAGACAAAGTGATTGTATTGCTTACAACACCCACTGGAGTTACTTCCTTGGTTACTACGAAGATTTCTTTTTCACCGTCTACTTCGATTTTTCTACAACCAGTAATGGCTAGGAAAGCGAATGATAAAATTAATAGCTGTTTCATTGTTTTGTTATTTAAAAAAAATATTTAATTTATTATAAGGAATAGTTAATTGTTACACCGTAGGTTGTACCGTATTTTCTTGACAATCTAATTGCATCCGTCGTTGTATTATAATCTGTATTGGAGTTATTGTTTTGATAGAAAATTTGTCGTTGATTCAATAAATCAGAAATTGTCAATTTTATTTCTGCTTTATTTTTTGCAAATTTCTTACTAATCTGAAAGTCAATCAAAGCTCTTGGATTTTCATACACGTCTGGAGTACCCGCACCCGCTTGAATATCTCCAACTAAGTATATACGCTTTCCAACTTGATTAAATAATAAAGTGGTATTGAAACCTTTCTCAACAACATCATACAAAATACCCGTGTTGATTAAATAAGGTGATTGGCCTTGTAGTGACCTGCTTATATTCAATGCAGCATCATCAATTTTTGAATTGATATATGAGCCATTCGCTTGTAATGTAAAGCGTTTAGTTAATTTTTTGCGTCCTTCGATCTCAAATCCAAAAGCTGTTGCTTTAGAAACATTTTGAAAAGAAAATAAACTTGAGCCGCCAGCACCTTCTTGGAAAATACTTTCAATTGGATTTTCGAAATTCTTATAAAAAACACCGACAGTAAACATTTCGCCTGCAGCAGGGTATAATTCATATCTTAAATCAGTATTCGTAATCTTTGTTCTTTTTAAGGAAGGATTACCTGAAACAGATGCGTTTAATTCAAAGTCATAAATATTAAGGGCTGAAAGTTCTCTCAATTCTGGTCTAATTACCGTTTGTGATCCTGTAATTCTTAAATTAGCCTTTTGAGATAATTTAATAGTTGCATTTACACCGGGTAGATAATCGGTAACCTTTGAATAAGTATGTCTTGGATCCCACTTTTTAACAGACCCTACTAATTGGTCAAAATTCTCTACCCTTAAACCCCATACTATTCTTAAACCATCGGATAATTTATTATCGAATTGTACAAAGCCGGCATTTAAAATAGTATTTGCTAAGTACCTAAAATTTCTATTTTGAATGGAGTTAAACGCAAATTTATTATCAGTACCAGTTCCAAAATTATTAGAAACAAATGCAGATTCTGCAGGCAATAATCTTAACGCCGGATTATCAACTGGCATGGTGATGGCAAATAATTGTGCGTCGTACAAACGATCCTTTATTTGAATCATGTAACCCGCCTTAATTGTTTGTTGCTTTACTTTCAAAGTTAAGTCGCCGCCGCCCGTATAAATATAGTCAGATAAGGTTTGAAATATTCTGCTACCTGATTGTTGCGATAAAGTGTTTGAAATATTTAATACATAAGGATCCGACCCAGTTATATCTTTTGTATACATTATTCTTCTTTGGTCAGGTGTATATGCATCTAAAATATTAAATGCACCATACCAATTAAATTTTAATTTTTGAGACAAACTATGTTCTCCGTTTAATTGATTGGTGAAAAATATGTTTTGTCCAAATACAAATTCATTTCCTTTTACCAAATCCTGTCTTGTATAGTCCTTACCTACCCTAGCGTTATAAACATTAGAAGTTTTTACGTTTACAATTGCTTTATAACTAATTTTATTTAATGGATTTAAGAATATGGATAAACCAGCAAGGGCGCCCATATTAATATCCTGAAAATATTTGTTATCCCTTAATTCAGTGATTGGATTAAATTTTTCGTCTGTAATTCCGTTTTGATTATTGGTATTATCTTGAAAGCGATATGAGTTTGCATAACTCACACCAATCATTCCCCCAATTTTTTTACCCCATAAAGTTCCAGAAAAACCGCCATTCATTTGTACGCTCATGTTAGGTTTTGCAGTGGTTAAAACTGGCGACCAGTTATTAGACATCGTTTTTCCTAATGCAGTTTTAGCGGCTAGGCTTGAGGTGTCAAAATTCGATTTAGTTGAATAGCCAGTAGGCAAAGCCCTTGAACCATCATCTAATCCTAACCAATCAGTTTTACCACCTTTATCTTTAAAAAAGTCTTTTCCAGTGATTAAACTATTGACGCTTGTTCCTAATTGAACATTAAAGAAATTTTTTGTTGGAATATCTTTTGTATTTACTTGGATTAAACCACCCGCCCAC
This sequence comes from Chitinophagaceae bacterium, assembly GCA_009693715.1. Lineage (GTDB taxonomy): Bacteria > Bacteroidota > Bacteroidia > Chitinophagales > Chitinophagaceae > Sediminibacterium. The sequence continues at coordinate 13,914 of SHWT01000033.1, read as the reverse complement.
TCACCAGGTAATTCAGGTACAAAAGCTTTATTAATAATGATATTGTCAATAATTTGAGAAGGAAACAAATCAAAAGAGAATGTTTTGCGATCCGCTTCTGTACTTGTTAATAATATACCATTTAACATGGCTTGGTTATAACGATCCGCCAAACCTCTTACAATGATGTACTTCCCTTCTTGAATAGAAGCACCCGGTGTTCTTTTTAAAATTTCAGCAGTATTGCGATCTGGACTTCTTTTAATAGATTCTGCAGAAATAACGGAAGCAACCGTATTGGTATTTTTTTGAAATGCAATCAATGCATTGTCAGTTGCACCTTTATTAGCTGATCTGTTTGCAGAAACCACCACATCGGCTAATTTAGAATTTGCTTCTTCTAATAAAACATCTAAAACAATCTCTTCACCAACAACTGTCGCCTTGATATCATTAACCGTCTTATTTTTATAACCAACATAAGTTAAATCCAAGGTATATGCTTTTGCAACATCTATCGTAAAACTAAATCTACCTTCTATATCTGTTTTTGAAACCTGTGTTTTATCAGATTTCAAGGTCAACGAAACGCCAATTAGGGCTTCATTTTTCACACTGGTAATTTTACCAATGATTTTAGCTTTTTGAGCTTGAGATATAATTGCAAATCCTACAAAACAAATTAATAGTAATAACCTTTTCACGATGTAATTATTTATTCAGCAAATATTGAATTTTAATATTACCGTAATGTTACCTTAATGTGAACTTAATATTAACAATAAGGGGGATAGGATGTTACAATTTTATAAAACTTTGATTTTCAATAATTAAAAAAATAGGTGAAAATAATATATACTTCTCCTTAAATAATTAAGGGGGTTCAAGAACTTTTGTTCTAGAACCCCCTTAGAAATAAAAACACATTATCATTAATCTAAATGATACACTTTGTGTAAATCCTTGGTACATGTAAAAGTAACTTCTAGGTCCTTAATGATGCCATCATTAAGGTCATACACCCATCCATGAATATGTAAGGGTTGCTTGTTTTTCCATGCATTTTGTACAATAGAGGTTTTTCCTAAATCATTTACTTGTTCCATCACATTCACTTCCACAAAACGCCTCGCCCTTTGCTCCTTATTTTCGATAGCATCTAATTCTTTGTGATGGTACCTGTATACATCCTTTATATGTCTTAGCCAGTTATCAATTAACCCAATTTGTTGATTCCCCATGGCGGCTAGCACGCCACCGCAACCATAATGGCCACATACTATGATGTGTTTCACTTTCAACACTTCCACCGCATAGGACAAAACACTCAGCATGTTCATATCGCTATGTACCACCATATTGGCAATATTACGATGCACAAACATTTCTCCTGGATCCGTTCCGGTGATGGTATTGGCAGGCACCCTGCTATCGGAACAACCTATCCATAAGTATTCAGGTGTTTGCCCTTGGGATAATTTTTCAAAATATTGTGGATCCAGAACTAATTGCTCGGTAACCCAATTTTTATTATTGGCTAATAATTTTTCGTATGATTTTTTCATGATAGTAGTTTTAGGTTGTTATAAATCAATGATAACAATGAATAAATTTAATTACAATAATTGGAGGTTACTGTTTCCTCTAGTGACCGGTTACCTTTGCCCTTTGGGGTATATTTTCAAAGCGAACTTGAATGTTTTTTTGAATTGCATTTTCTTTAAAGTCATACAAAATTTCAAGGACGTCTAAGTCAATAAAGTGGGCGTCTTTGCCTTCAATGATCACACTGGCGCCATTTTCAATATTACTTAATTTAAGTGCAATACTACCTTTATTTATAAAAGTTACATGTTCACTTAATGTAATGGTGATTATACCTCCATCTACTTTTGCATCTTGGTGAAATTTATAATCCCTTCTATAATTCGTTCTTAGAATATAAAATATAGCCACAAGCATCCCTAATGTAATGCCTTTTAATAAATCACTAAACTGTATTGCTACAACGGTAATAATAAATGGAATAAATTGCTCCCAGCCTAATTTATACATTTCCTTAAACAAGGAAACCTTAGCTAATTTATAACCCACTAATAACAAAACGGCTGCTAAGCATGGTAATGGAATTTGATTTAAGAAGGAAGCAAAAAAAGCAACACTCACTAATAATAATAAACCATGAAAAATTGCCGATAATTTTGTTTTGCCTCCCGCATTCACATTAGCAGATGTACGCACTATCACTGCTGTCATTGGCATACCACCAATTAAACCAGAAACAATATTGCCAATGCCCTGGGCTTTTAATTCCCGATTGGTAGGGGTGACTCTTTTAAATGGATCCAATTTGTCTGCCGCTTCGGTACTCAATAAAGATTCTAAACTAGCAATAATGGCAATAGTAACAGCTAAAACGTAGACTTTGTAATTTGCAAACTGTGTAAAATCTGGTAGCGTAAATTGATTAACAAAATCGTTCATACTAGCCGCTTTTGGTAAATTAACTAATTGCGAAGCATCTAAAACCCATGCTGGTTGAAAGGTAATAAAAGCATTATTTAATAGTATACCAATGATTACGGCTATTAATGCGCCTGGTACAAATTTGAAAAATGCAAATTTCTTCAAACCAGGTAAGTCCCAAATTAATATGATAGCTATCGAACTAGCAGCAATAACAACAGCACCAATATGGTACTGTACTCCCGAATCCTTCATGTATCCAATAGCAACGGGTACTTGTTTTAATATTAAAATAATACCAATAGCGGCTAACATTCCTTTAATCACACTCGATGGAAAATAATATCCGATCACTCCTGCTTTTAAATAACCAAGTACCACTTGAATAATCCCTGCAAGTACCACCGCAAATAAAAATGTTTCGTAACTACCTAATTCCGTAATTCCGTTTAAAACAATAACCGTCAAACCAGCAGCTGGTCCTGTTACGCTTAAAGCTGACCCACTTAAAAATGCAACTAAAATTCCACCAACAATCCCTGAAATAATCCCAGCGAATAATGGCGCTCCAGATGCTAAAGCAATGCCCAAACATAAAGGTAAGGCCACTAAAAAAACAACTAAGCCTGCCGGCAAATCATCCTTAAGATATTTTAAAGAAAAAGCAGAATTAGATTGATTCATGTTGTTATTTTTATAAAGTTAAAATTGTTAATTGATATAAAATGGTTTTATGCTGACTTAAATGAAATAGGCGCTGAAGCATTTGAAGGAATGCCGCAGAATAGTCGGGTATAAATACGCAATAATGAGATTTCTATAAAAATCAAACATAAAGCAACTGATATCATGATAAGATATTGATCGCTTTCAATGTAAGTTAATAGTAAATCAATGCCTATATATAAAGGGGAGATAGGAAATCCAATAAGCCCCAAGCAAGCTACTAAAAACAAGATGGACAATTTGGGATGCATTTGGCTATTACCATGGTATTGATCTAATGTGATTACATCAGTTTCCTTTTCTAAATTTTTAATGGCTTTGTACCCTAAGACGCCAAAAAAACAAATGCTTACTAAGTACAGTAATAAATATTTAAATTGAATATGGCTATTGATAGAAATACTCATCATGATAAAAAGATGCCCATATACCACATTTAACCAAGCAATGATGCTTGATTTACGCTCATTAAATGATAATAAAATTAAAATTAATGCGATAAAAGAAAATAAATATACAAAAGTTTTTAGCAATAAGGGGTGTGATTGAAATGTGTTGATATCTAAATAGATGCCTAATAAAAAAAGAATTGATATTGAAATATAAAAAAATCGGTTATTAAAAATTAAAAGCCTTGTACTTGCTTTTTTAAACGGCAGCCAAAAATATTTAAACAACGTGATGTCCATATTATATTCTTTTATGGAAAGCATATAAAAAGTATTGGACAATTTACTTGGTAGTTTTAAATTTTTAACAACGCCGGTAAAAAATTGATTGTGTATTAAATAATTTAAAACCGAAGGTGAAACCAAAATTTGATAGGTTCTAAAAAAAGCATTTCCTATAAAATGAAATAATGCTAGTTGGTGAAAACCTAAAGCAATTTCAATAAAAATAATGCCAATTTGTGTAATGGAGGCGTAGGCAATTTGAGTTTTTACTGTTGGCTGCGCTTTTGCAATAGAATTACAAATTAAACTAGTCAATAGACCTAGTGTTATAATTACAATTTTTATAATCATCAAGTGTTGCCAAAAGGGGAAGGTTCTCAATAAAAGAAAAACGCCTAAATGTATGGACAAAGAGCCGTAAAAAATAGCACTAGAACTGGAAGGGCCTTCCATGGCCCTAGCCACCCATGATGAAAATGGATACATCGCCGATTTAATGGCTGCGCCAATAACAATAGAAATGCTAATAAAAATTGCTAATGTTTTATGATTTTCAATTAAGACTGCTGTTTTTTCAACATCAAGGATTTGATAAAATGATATATTACCATGCCATAAATGATGACTTAACCACATTGCTAAAATTAAAAACACATCCCCAAGTCGGTACAAGGAAACTACTTTCATTGCATTTTTTACAGGCAAATACCTGTTTCTGTAAAAGGAAATTAACAAGAAGGAAGTAACGCCAATCATCTCCCAGCCTAAAAATAAAGTTTCAAAATTTCCTGACACTACTACAATACTGTACCCCAGGAAAAATAATTGAACATTATTAAAATATCTTTTAAACCCAGGCTCGCGATGAATATAATATTTACTAAACACGGACACTAGAAAAGTTAGCATACTTCCCACTAAAAGAAAAACCAGTGATATTCGATCAAAAAAGAAATCAATAAAAAAATCAAACTCTGGGGTAGTTAATAAAGTTATTTGTTTAATGTCTAAAGTGGCTGCGCCAGAGGTATACCAGGAAAACGAAAAGCCAATTAAAAAAACCAATTGTATAAAACTAGTGGCTATTGCAATATTTGCAATAATAGCTTCCCTTTTTTTATTAATTAGCAAGCTTACTAAATAACCTAAGAAAGGAATATAAATAAAAAATTGTAAATATTTTTCCATGGATTTAGTTTAAATAATAAATAGGCAAATTTTCAGTGGTGGCATTTTCTATAGTAAAAGCAGACATTTCAGTGGCATTTTCAAAAAGTTGCTGAAAATTTTGCACCTTTTCAGTGTTAATTGAAACGGTGTCATAGGGCACAAACTGGTCATTTTTAAACTGATACAATTGACCATCCATTGGATTAATGACTACTAAATGAATCCATTGTTTTGAATACCAATTGTAAATGTTTTCTGAGGATTTTACTACTTTTAAAACTATATCGGGAACCTGCTCCACTACTACTAATAATCTAACTGGATCATGTACTTCAATCATTTGTAAAGGAAGGCCTGGCCTTAAATCGCCATCACTACTATTGGATACGCCAATGAGTCCCATAACGTTATGGGGTAGCTTAGTGCCTGCTCCCAATTTTTGATTGTCAATTCTAGAAAAATAATATTCTAAGTTGATGCCCCCACAAACTGGACCAATAGGGCTTATTACTTTGGCTAATATATCCCCAGTTGGATCTATTGTATAATCATAAGAATTTAAAAAAGCCCTACGATCTAAAAATATATTTTTAGTTATGGCGCGTCTTCCGATAATACACAATGCATTGGATCCGTGCCCTAATTCAGGCCTTGGCTCAAAAAGAGAAACAGACCTATTTTTAATTTCTTTTCGTACTTCTTTTAAATTTGCCTTCGTATTAATAGATGCGAATCTTCTTGACCTTTCATGTGCATTTAAGTCCAACGCTGTTTCAAATTGAGCCGAAAATAATTTATGTTTTTCACTTAAAGCAGTTGGAAGTTTATCCGTATCATAAAATTTAATTTGATCTGCAGCAGTATCATGCAAAGCCCCTACAAACCAAGTTGTTTCAGGAATATGTATGCCATTTTCGTGCAATGCCTTTCGAACTTCATTATGATTTGCCATTGTCGAAAATACGCGGGCATTTACTGATCCCGGCCTTCCGCTACATGCACCGCAATCATGTGCGCCATGGTGTGGATTATTGGCGCTACTGGATCCATGTGCAACAATATATACAATAGCGGTAAAATTATGAATAAGACCCATATTTCTAAGTTGACTTTCGACGCGCTGGGTCATTTCCGCTATCGTAAAACCAATTTGAAGTCCTTGCTCCATATCATTTGGACTTTTGTTTTCAATGGTTAAGGTTGAATTTATTTCCACATGCGAAAACGCATCAGAAATAGCTGGTGTCATTTTAGGGAAAAATAAATTTCGTATAAGCTCAAAAATGGAAATAATTCCTGCAGTCATACTGAAAATAATACCCCCAATAAACGAATCCGCTATTTTATGATAAAAAATGGAGTGTGGCCTTTTTTGTAAGCTGTCAAACTCTTTTATTAAATATTTAGGGGTAACAGGTGCTGGGCATAATTTTTCGTAAAATTTTCCATTTTGTGGTTGAAAATAAAATTCAACGCCAAAAAAACCTGGGGCGCCAAAAGTGGAACAGGGAGCGGCCACTTTCTCCAAGTGCCTACGTAGGGAGCACTCTCTTTCATCAATACAAAATACTGCTTGGAAATTAGGAGTCGGATCATTGTCCTTCGTTGTAGCATATTTTGACTTAAACGAAAATAGCACTTGATCATAATAACTCCACTCAAAGGCTTCTTGAAATAACATTAATACTTCATCTTCTGTAGCTATAGGATTAATAGCAAAAAAATCATATTTATCCGAAGTATAGGTTGCACTCAAAGGAAGCCAACGCGTCCCAAATTGTTGGTCAAGTGCATCTATTTCAAGCAATAATTCTAAATGAATAAAATCCGTTAACTGTACTTTTTTAGCATCTAATAAAGAACTAGGGTTGTCTTCAATGGCAGAAACCATACCAGACCAACCCCTATGTGCAAATTGCTGATCAAATAAATAATTAAAGTATGGGATTTTATCTCCCACTATTAAGGATAAAAGGTGCTCGGTAGTGACCTTGTCATCCATAAACAATGCTTTAGCGCGACTTGATTTAAAAAAGCTACTATAACTATTGGATGCAACAATGCGAAGGTTTTCAAGAAACCCTTGCCCATTATCAGGAAAATTCCAAATCGAAACACCTTGATCTAAATAAGCACAGATAATTCTAAATAATAAGGGATGTACGCGATTGTCTAGGTCTATTTTATATTCACTTTTCCATAACCTGCGGATTTTACCCACTTGTTGGTCCTTTTGAAAATTGAACTGCTCCTTTAATAACTTATCTAGCCATACATTTAATTGATCAGCCCCTTTGTAATCGATAATTATTTTTTTAAGCACATCATGATTAATACGTCCGAGCTGATACAGATTTCTGAATTCTGCTATATTAAGCGTGACATTGTATCCGAATATATCTCTCGCATTAAAAATGCCCTCAAAAAATGATTTATCTTGAAACGCATGTAAAGAATTATGGTGCACAAAATCCTTTAAAGGAGATTGTGATGGTAGATAATGTTTTAGTTGCGTTATAATTCCTTGGACTGAATCCTTAGATTCAATAATATGACTTGAGTTCATACAATATTTTATGATAGTAAAATGCAATGATGCCGGATTTACAATACCGACATCTTAGTTAAGAATCAAAGGTGGCTTGATAAAAGCGCCCTAACCTTATGAAAAATTAGGAGGTATAATAGTGACATTAGAATGCCCTTGGGCTAATAGGCCCATCTCGATATTTAAAATAAAACGCTTAGTTGGACTAGGAAAATGAGGGTATTCAAGAAATAAGGAATGGCAGGTTTCAAATTTTTTTGATTTCGCCTCCGACTTTTCTACTGCATCCTCAGTAATATCTTGTGACATTTCCATTTGCTCCCAATTGAAAAAACTTTTAATTGGAATCACCTGAAATGAAATGATAAATAAGAAAAATATAGAAATGACTTGCCTTTTCATAGTAGTAGCAAATGTATGAAAAATTATTAATCCCTACCCTCTAACTCAAAGAATTAATCTACTCTAAGCCTTGTTTAAGAATTATGACACATTTATTCGTATTTTCATTCAATGATGCCCCTTGAACTACTTATTGAAATGTTGGGCTGGATTGCTTCGGTCCTAATTGTAGGCTCCTACGCGCTAAATATTACTGGCAAATTGCATGCCTCAAGCAAAATTTATGTTTTAGCCAATATTATAGGTGGGGTATTTTTTGTAGTAAACACTTATTTTCACAAAGCCTACCCTTCCATGTTCGTGAATGTGGTATGGGTAATTATTGCCATTTATATGATCAGCAAGAAAAAAAGTAATTCCAAAATTGACTAAACCAATTTCCGTTACGCCGAAAATAAATTTAAAGGTCGATAAATTCAAGTTGCTTAAAATTATCAATGAGCCATGTCCTTAAATAAATTCAATAGCACAATTGTAAGTGGGGTAAAATGGCTCGCTATTTATATTCTAGTCGGCGGTATGGTGGGATCGGCTACCGCATTTTTTTTACAAACCTTAGATTATGTAACGCTATTTCGCACAAACCATATTTGGGTCGTATATTTTTTACCTATGGCAGGTTTGGTGATTGGCTTATTATATTACTATTATGGTGATGCAGCGAATAAAGGAAATAATTTATTAATTGAAACGCACCAGTCATTAGAAAAAGGGGGGACATCCAAAACCATTCCATTTAAAATGGCGCCATTGGTTTTTATAAGTACGCTGCTAACGCATATAGCTGGCGGATCTGCAGGAAGAGAAGGCACTGCGGTTCAAATGGGTGGTGCGATTGCAGATCAGTTTACTGGATTTTTTAAGTTAAATGCAGCAGAACGAAAAACGATATTAATCATTGGTATGAGTAGTGGATTTGCTGCGGTGTTTGGAACACCTTTGGCTGCCGGCATTTTTGCAATAGAAATATTAAGCATTAAAAAAGTGAAAATCAATCAGGTATTCGCCAGTTTCTTCGTTGCAAATATCGCACATTATTCCTGCTTGGCTTGGCAGGTAAAACATACGCTTTACAGCATTCCTACTATTCCTGCAATTTCAATAACTACTTTAGCTTGGGCAATTGTTGCTGGTGTCATTTTTGGATTAACTGCATTTGCATTTACTACCACTGGAAAATTATTTGAAAATGTTTTTAACAAAATAAAGTTTACTCCATTGCGCCCTTTTATTGGCGGGATTATTATTGCTTTATTTATTGTCGTATTTAATAGTACAAAATATATAGGATTGGGGATCCCTGCTATCCAAGATGCATTTATAAATAATGCAGGCCAATTTGACTTCGCCATCAAATTAATTTTAACCAGCTTTACCTTAAGTGCGGGTTTTAAAGGTGGCGAGGTGACCCCATTATTTTTTATAGGAGCCACTTTAGGCAATCTATTAATCTGGTTTATCCCTTTACCCATGGCACTATTAGCAGGTATGGGGTTTGTTGCTGTTTTTAGCGGTGCGACCAATTGCGTTTTAGCGTCTATTGCGCTGGGATTAGAATTATTCGGAATGCAAGCAGGTATATATGTTGGCCTGGCAAGTGTAGCTGCTTATTTTACCTCAGGTCCAAATGGCATTTATAGCGCTCAATTAAAAACAGGTGCAAAATATGCTGCGTATAACTATTTTAAGAAAATTGCGAAATTATGACCTCATTACAGGACGTGTTAAACAAGTAGGGCCTCCGCCGCCTTTCACACTGATTTCTGCACCTTCGTATTCAATTACTTTACAGCCGGCCGCTTCGAGACGAGATTTGGTAATAGGATTCCCCTTGACCATCAAGCAAACCCTTGGCGCTAATGCCAATACATTACAACCCATACTGTCAAATTCTTGATCAGGCACTTCCACTAATTCAAAACCGCGCGCAATTAATAAATTTCGAAATGCAATAGGCATTAAGGGAGAATATACCACTGCTAAATTATTATCCACTGGACTTAATACCGACATTAAATGAAATACATCCGATGGCCCTTTATAATGGGGCATATCCGCAGTAATCACTTTCACCCCTATTGGATTTAATAATTCTTTGAGTTGTTGCATACCGGCCTCATTCGTGCGATAGGTATTGCCTACCGCTAGCGTAGTTGCATCTAACCATGCCACATCACCCCCTTCAACGGTTCCCGGCGCAATGATGGTACCTAAAACAGGTATGCCTTGTTCTGCATAAGCGCGCGCTTGTGCCGCAGGTTCAGCTATGCGACCATGCTTGCCCATATTGCATATAACCATGCCATGACTGGTTGCAATAGCAGCATCTCTGCAATAAATGGAATCCATATTCACAGAAGCATCTTCCGGAAAATATAAAATTTGCGCGCCATGCTCTTTTAAAATATTTTCAAACGCATCATACTCGGCTAGTGCTTGGTTGATGTCAGGTTTACCTAAATAATTTAATGCATCCCAATGCTGTTGTATATGTTCTTCATTTATAAAAGCAGCACTTGCTTTTTTTATAAATACGGTTTTTAATTTCCCAAATTCTGAATGCGCTAAATGACTCATTTATAAAATATTATGGTTTGGGAAAAGTTGAATTACTTTCCGATTTTTCTCTCTTCCAAACAGCAAAAACATAGATGGGCACTGATGACATTGTCAGGAAAAACCCCCAGAAAACAGTTTCTTGTCCTAAGCCTATCATCAACCATAAGCAAAAAATAAAAGTAAGGGAAGCCAATAAAATAGCAAGCGCCAAATATTTACTTGATTGGAAAGGTAATTTGAAACGCATAATCAAATAAGAAGCTGTACAAAAAATATAGGGTATTAAAATAGTAGAAGTAGTCATCAGCATTAAAAATTTAAATTGGTCAACCAAGCCTTTGGTATAATTCATACACATAAACACCGAAACGAATACACTTGAAATAACCACGCCTAAAACCGGTATACCTTTTGAATTAAGTTGCATAAAAACGGAGGGAAACAATTTGTCCTTAGCAATCGCAAATGGTAATTGCCCTTGTATTAATATATAGCCATTCAGGGCCCCAAAAGCGGCGATAGCAACCCCTGCACTTACCCAATAGGCTGCACCATGACCCCATATTAATACAGCAGCATCTGCAAAGGGCGTAACACTTGTTTTTAATTGGGCGGCTGGTATCATACCCATAATACTCACTGTACTTAAAATGTATACCACAGTGGCAATCAAGGTTCCGAGTGTAGTAGCCTTAGCCACTGTAGCAGCAGAATTAGATACACTGCCTGAAGGAATAGTAGCACATTCAATACCTAAAAAAGCAAAAAAAGTTAAAGTAGTAGTAGCTGTTATTGCTGCAATATTACTTGTGCCACTTGTATTAAAGGGTAAGAAATTTTCCCATTGAATATAAAATAATCCCACAACGCCAATTAATATAATGGGTACAATTTTTAAGATGGTCGATATTAATTGTACTACGCCAGATGTAAATATACCCAAGGAGTTTACCCAAGTTAAAAACCAAATGGTCGCTAACCCTGTGATAATGGCTAGTGTTGCATTGGTTGCTAATGCAGGGATGAAAGTACTTAATGCGCTGACAAAAGAGACAGCAATAGCTGCATTGGTGCACCATACCGAAACCAAATAACCCCATGCAACTAAAAAGCCGGCAAAATCACCTAGTCCTTTTTGAGAATAAGCATAAGGACCTCCATTGGCCGCTGGCAATAACCAACTTAAATGCGCAAATACTTTTGAAAGTAAAAAAGCGCCAATGGCCGAACAAACCCAGCCTAGTAAACTAATGCTTCCAAAACTAGCTAATGTGGCGGGCATTAAAAAAACACCCGCACCTATCATATTGCCTACTACTAAAGAAGTACTAGTCCATAAACCCAGTTTTTTGTCGGCTGTTTGCATTGCCTAAATATACCTATTAATGATGTTCTCTATTAATTCTTGCTGTCCGCTTATGGATGCTGGTTCTCCATTTTCAATAGCAAAGTTGCGTAAATCTTCCAAGCTTAATTTTCCTTGTTCAAATTCCTTACCCTTACCAGCATCAAATGAAGCATATCTATTTGCACGAATTTTTTTATACTCAGATTTTTGTAAAATGGCATCTGCTGTAATTAATGCACGCGCAAAAGTATCAATACCACCAATATGTGCATGGAATAAATCAGCAGCATCGGTTGAATTTCTTCTGCGTTTTGCATCAAAATTAATGCCACCCCCTTGGAAGCCACCCGCTTCCACAATGATCAACATAGATTCTACCAATTCATTAATATTGGTAGGGAACTGATCGGTATCCCATCCATTTTGATAATCACCGCGATTCGCATCCATACTTCCTAACATGCCTGCATCTGCTGCAACTTGTAATTCATGTTGGAAGGTATGACCCGCTAAAGTTGCATGGTTCACTTCAATATTCAATTTAAAATCATTCAGTAAATCATATTGTCTTAAAAAACCAATTACGGTTTCTGAATCGTAATCATATTGATGCTTAGTAGGCTCGCATGGTTTTGGCTCGATAAAGAAAGTACCCTTGAAACCATTTTTACGCGCATAATCTTTTGCTGTGTGTAAAAATTTCGCCAAATGTTCTTTTTCTCTTTTCATGTTGGTATTTAACAAGGACATATATCCTTCACGACCACCCCAGAAAACATAGTTCTCGCCACCCAATGCGATGGTTGCATCTAACGCGCCTTTTACTTGTGTAGCCGCATGTGTTAATACATGAAAATCAGGATTGGTGGATGCACCATTCATATAACGCTTATTACTAAATACATTTGCGGTACCCCACAATAGTTTCACACCACTCGCTTCTTGCTTTTGTTTAAGATAAGCAGTTAATGCAGCCAATCTTTTTTCATTGTCATGAACATCATTTGTAAAATCAACCACATCCACATCATGAAAACAATAATAAGGCAAACCTAATTTGGTAATAAATTCAAAAGCAGCGTCTGCTTTATCCTTAGCACGCCCAACTGCATCTGCATTAGTATTCCATGGATATATTAATGTGGGTTCACCAAAAGGATCAGCACCATTGCCAACAAAGCTATGCCAATAAGCAACTGCGAATCGCAACCATTCTTTCATTGGTTTACCTGCCACCACTTTGGATTCATCATACCAACGATACGCTAAAGGGTTATCACTTCCTTGTCCTTCAAATTTTACTTTTTCAATTCCTTTGAAAAATTCTTTTTCACCTAATACAACTGACATAACTTGATGTTTAAAAAATTAACTAATTTATTTTTTGCTTATAAATACTTTTCTAATGACTTGTGCCAACCCAAATATAATTCATTAAACACTTTTGCATTGGTGGGTTCCACTACTTTAATAGGTTTAAAATTACTAAACGCTTCGGCAGCATTTTTATAAGTACCAGATCCAATTCCAGCACCAATCGCTGCACCTACACTACCATCCGTATGGTATAATGCAACTGGAACATTGGTGGCATTTACAAAAGCTTCTGTAAATACATCACTTAAAAACATATTTGAATACCCTGCACGAATAATACTTGGATGCATGCCGTTCCCGCGCATAATATCAATGCCGTATCTAAAAGTAAAAGCAATACCTTCCTGTGCTGCTCTAAAAATATGCGCTTCACTGTGTTTATTGAAATCAATATTTACAAATTGTGCACCAATCATTTTATTATTAAAAATACGCTCGGCCCCATTACCAAAAGGCATAATTTGTAATCCATCACTTCCTGGTTGAATTTGACTTGCCGCTTGATTCATTTGCGGATAATCATTACCAGCACCTACCATTTTTTTCACCCAACTATTTAAAATACCGGTGCCATTAATACAAAGTAGTACGCCCAATCTGTTTAACTGATCGGTGTGATTGACATGCGCAAAAGTGTTCACCCTTGATTGTGGATCATAGGTAAT
>SHWT01000032.1 GCA_009693715.1 Chitinophagaceae bacterium | reverse complement strand
GCCTATACTTTGCCAATGCTTATAACTTTTCAAACTGAATTGTATCAAGACGGTAATTTAAGAATGCAATTAATGAGAGAAGATATACCGCTTTCAAAAAGAATGAGGGGCGATTTTATGGTTAATACGGATAAAGAATATATGTTTGGGGTCAAATATATTGTTAACAAAAATATGGGGATACGTACTCATTATGATAGCGATATGGGATTCGGAGCAGGAATTTATGTAAATTATTAAAAAATATTATTATTAAAAAAATGTTACTCAGTTTAATTACATTGTTATTATTTACTGCAGCAAATGCACAGGATAGCACAAGTAAAAAATTAGTATTGAATCCTAAAAATCCAGTGTATGAAGTAGCGGCTACTTGTGGCACTTGTATGTTTAAAATGGAAGGTAAGGGTTGTCATTTAGCAATTAAATTTAAGGGTAAGGACTACTTTGTTGATGGAACTAATCTCGATGATCATGGCGATGCGCATGATGCGGAGGGATTTTGTAATGCAATCAAAAAAGCTAAAGTACAGGGGTCTATAGTAGGAGATCGATTTCTTGTAACCTACTTTGAGCTAGTAAAAAATAAATAGTAATTCTAGATATCATCGGCTTAGTCACCTATGATAAAAAAGGCAAATAATCTTTAAAGTTATTTGCCTTTTTTTATTTATTAATCACTAGTATTATTTTTTTAAAAGCTTCATAACCGGGAGGTCACGAGTTCAAATCTCTTTCTCTCTACTTGAAAATCAAGGACTTACGTTAAATCCTGGGTCCTTTGTTATTTTCATTCCTATTTAAAAGTTATTTATAACTTTACACAAGTAGCGATACTTACCATTTAAATATAGCCCCCAATAAATCTAAAAATTGCAATTTTGAATAACTTAATAATAATAGCACACCCAGATAAAACAAGTTTTTGTTACAATGGTATTTTTAATACTATTAAAACAATATTAAATTCAAAAAATGAAACAGTTCATGTTATAGACCTTTACCAAGAAAATATTAATTTTAATTTCGGGGAAGTTAAAATCAAAGAGTATAGAGATTTTATAACCTGGGCTGATAGGATTTATTTTATATCACCAGTTTGGTGGTTCAGAACAACACCTGCTTTGGAATCTTTCTTTGATCAAATTTTTACACCAGGTTTTGCTTATAAATTTATACCCATTTCAAAACTATATGGTTATCCAAAGCCATTACTTAGTCATAAAAAGGTCAGAACATACCTTACACACGGAGCCCCTGGATTACCCGTATTATTTTTATACCTTAATTCAGTTAAATTGAGGCTAATTATGGGCGTGTATTCATTTGTATTCGGTTGGTTTAAAACAAAAACTCGCCAATTCTGGAGTGTACCATTTGTATCACAGAACAAAAGAATTGCCTATTTAAAAAGAGTTGAAAAAGATATTAAAAATGATATATCAAAGACACTCTGATTTAATACTTTCTATAAAATAATTCAACTAAATATTTATATCTTTATTTATGACAGACATGCATCTAATATTGCTCATTTTAATTATTTGGAGTATTCCTAGCACTTATTTTAGGAGTAAGTTTAGGAAAATTGTTTACCAAACTGATGATTGGAAAATAAATATTAAACCCATTTTCAAAAAAGAGATTATAGGTTTATTCACTAATATGTATCCGGATAATAAGACTTATCTCAAAACAAGAAATTACTATCGAATTTATTTAGCAGTGTATCTAATTTTATTTATTATTTATAGCTTAATTAAAAATAATATTTTATAGCCCCTTAAAAATGCTATTTAGAAATAGTTAAAAATCATGAAGCAAGCCTTACTTAATTTATTATTTTCCCTCATCGCTTTTTCTGTTGCATATAGCATTGCGCTATTAACTGGACTACAGGTGATTCAGCAAGCTGTATTGATTGTCTTTCTTATACAATGGCTTTTGTTCGTTCCTGCCTATTTTTTTCAAACAGAGAAATTTTATGACCTAACGGGGAGCGCTACCTACTTATTCATTGTGAGTTATATAAGCTTTCAAAGTTATTCCGCAATAAATGTAAATATGGGCAGCATCCTATTAGCTTCTTGCATCATCCTATGGGCAGCCCGTTTAGGTAGCTTCTTATTTAAAAGAGTTCAAAAAAGTGGAGAAGATAAAAGGTTTGCATCCATCAAACCCTCACTAACAAGGTTCTTCATGGCATGGACTTTACAAGGGATGTGGGTTTCATTATGTTCGATGTGTGCCTTAACTGCCATTGCAAGCAAAAATGGGGTAGTACAAAATGGTTTTTTCTATTTAGGTATGCTTGTCTTTATTTTCGGATTTGTTGTAGAGATTATTGCCGACTGGCAAAAGGCAACATTCCGTAAAAATCCTGAAAATAAGAATCAATTTATTTCTAATGGACTTTGGTCTTACTCAAGACACCCAAACTACTTTGGTGAAATTACTTTATGGTTGGGAATTTCCATTATGTCTTTTTCATCCTTATCAAGTTGGCAGTACATCACTTTAATCTCTCCACTTTTTACATATATTTTATTGGTTTATATAAGTGGTGTTAGGATATTAGAAATTTCAGGTATGGAGAAATGGGGGCATTTAGATAACTATCAAGCGTATATCCGTACAACACCTTCTTTATTTCCATTTTCAAAAATACCCCCTCAAATCGGGTCAAATCGATGATTTGACTAATCTAATTTTTAATACACCTAATACTGCCTCCGTAAACTCTATTGTGCGTTAATACGAATGCGCCCGCGTTGCTAAAGTTGAAGTATCGAGATCCATCACCACTTACTGTGCTGCTCCAGTAGCTCCCACTAATGCCTGTATTATTGATTATTATTTCACGACTTCCAGCAACAGTAAGTTTTAGCGGAGAAGCATATGCGCCATCCCCATTTTTCAATGTCCAACTCGACAATTCTGCATTCCACTCTGCTTCTGTTGGCAAACGAAAACCAGTAGGGCATGGATTATTAATACCATTTACGCCCTGCCATAAATTTATATTTTGAGGGTTCCTCCAATCAGTTAGTGGCGTAGAAGGCATAATAAAATTTGCGTTACCTGGATTATCAGTAGTTGCCTGGGTTGCGATTGTTGTCGATTTTCTTAATTGGTGTTGATCTGCTGCTCGTCCCCACTGGTATAAATCACCATAGGCGCTTGTATCAGTGCTACTTATTGCAACTCTTGATGCGCCAAGGTTTTGATCCATCCAAATTTTACCATTGGCACTTGTAACGGTGGAGGGAATAACAGTTGGTGTTGGGGTGATTGGTGTATTTTCATTTTGTCGTTTATCACACCCAAAAGCTAAGAAAGCTGCGCAAATGATTAAAATATTTTTCATATAAGTTCTATTCATAATTTTTATGTTAAATATAATTATTTTTTTCTGTGTCATGAAAACAACCCCTTAAATCGGTTGAAATTCCATGATTTTGGTGTTATCAAAATTTAACCAAAACAAAATAATTCCTTCATTTTCTCAAAAAATCTTCATAACCGGAAGGTCCCGAATTCTAATTGCGGTCCTGCTACACTGTTAATCTTGAAAATAATATAGGTAATGCTTTTAAGAAGCTAGTTACGCCATGATTAACTTAAATCCAATTTTTTTGCTTAAATAGTAAACATTTTATTGGTTTCCTTTGTTTTATAAATGAATTCAAAAATGAAGAATATGCATTGGTTTAAATTGATTTTCGCAAGTTTATTGGTGGTTTTTAGTATACAGCTTGCTAAATCGCAAGGGAACCTTCAAAATACAGGAAAACTGAGCGGTGCTTTGGTCAATAGAAAAACGCAACAAAATGCGGTAGGTCTTTTGGTGTCATTGTCACCAGGGGGTGAAAAAACGCTATCAGATAGCAATGGGGCATTCAGGTTTACGCGTCTTTTACCTGGAGCCTACGCAATTAAAATTACTGGACTTGGCTTTCAAGATAAATTACTGACCAATGTTATTGTGACAACGGGTAATGAGAATACAATCACCATAGAACTCGAACCTTCTGTCAATATATTGAATGCTGTCACCGTTACAGGTAGACGTAATACAGCAAAAGCGACCACTTTAGAGAGTCCATTGAGTATACAACGACTTACTGCCGAGGATATCAAAGCAAATCCTGGGGGCAATTTTGACATTAGTAAAGTAATCCAATCTTTACCAGGTGTAGGCGGTGGAGCAGCTGGAGGTACGTTTAGAAATGACATTAACATTAGAGGGGGCGCACCAAGTGAAAACGTTTTTTATCTGGATGGCATTGAAGTACCCATTATCAATCACTTTAGTACACAAGGAAGTGGTGGTGGGCCGCAAGGGATATTGAATGTGAGTTTTATTCAGGATGTAAAATTAAGTACTTCTGCATTTGATGCAAGATATGACAATGCCTTGAGTAGTGTATTTCAGTTTCGTCAAAAAAATGGTAACGCCAACAAGCTTCAAGGTAATTTTAGAATGAGTGGTACGGAGGTTGCAGCAACTTTAGATGGACCCATTACTAAAAAAACAACATTTTTAGCATCGGTGAGAAGAAGTTATTTGGAACTACTTTTTCAAGCATTGGATTTGCCAATACGTCCTAATTATTGGGATTACCAATTTAAAACAACCACAAAAATTAACGATAAAACTACGCTTACAACCCTTGGACTCGCAGCTATTGACGAATTTAAATTAGCGGCACCTAAAAAAGCAACGCCAGAAAAGTTATTCTCGATTAATAATAATCCTTTAGTTAACCAATGGAACTATACCCTTGGAATTTCTTTGAAAAAATTAATTCAAGACGGTTATTGGAATCTATCGCTTAGTAGAAACACATTAGACAATCAAGCGGATAGATACGAGGACAATGAAAAGCCTTCTGACGCATCACGTACCTATCAAATCAGAAGTAATGAAACAGAAAATAAATTACGATTTGATGTCACTAAAAATAGTAACAATATTAGTTTAAGCTACGGCTTAGTGGCACAATATGTTCAATTTGACAATGCCTTTTATCAACTGTTTAGACCTGCTTTAAAAGATAGTGCTGGTAACACACTACAAAATGCCATCACATTCAATACCAATACTGGGGTTGATTTTTTAAGGTATGGTGGGTTTGTACAATTGGGCACGAGATTATTTGATGACCGCTTGGCAATGAGTGCTGGATTAAGAGCAGATGCGAATAGTTTTGAAGCTAGTAGTCAAAATCCATTAGATCAATTAAGCCCTAGAATTAGTTTAAGTTATGCTTTAAGCAATGTATGGAACTTTAGTGCCAGTTACGGCACCTATTATCGACTGCCTAGTTACACGCAATTGGCTTATACCAATAACGGACGCACAAATCCTGGTAAGTATATCAGGTCCAATCACTATGTGGCTGGGTTTGAATTTTTACCTTCTAGTACAACAAGATTCACATTTGAAGGATTTTATAAAGGGTATAAAAATTATCCAGTGAGCATACTAGATGAAATTAGTCTTGCAAACAAGGGCATAGAATTTGGTGCGATAGGAAACGAGCCTATCCAACAAGATGGTAAAGGAAGGGCCTATGGTTTTGAATTTTTTGCACAACAAAAATTAACTGAAAAGTTCTTTGGTGTATTTAGTTATACTTTATACTGGAGTGAATTTTCGGGTCTGGATAAAAAATTAAAACCTGCTAGCTGGGATAACAGACATTTAATTAGTGCTACTGCAGGTTATAAACTACCAAAGAATTGGGAGTTAGGAATTAAATTTAGATATCAAGGTGCTGCACCTTATACGCCATACAATTTAGCGCAAAGTAGATTGAATTATTTGACATTGGGAAATGGCGTATTTGATTACAATCAAGTAAATACCTTGAGATTGGAAGCATTTCATTCTGGAGATCTTCGTTTGGATAAAAAATGGAACTATAAAAAAACCACTTTTGATTTTTACATCGACATTCAAAACTTTTATTCGTCAAAAAGTACAGGATCACCCCAATATACTTTTAAAAGAAAAGAAGACAATTCAAGTTTCCTAAGTACCAATGGGAAGCCTGTGCAATTGAATGGTAGTAATGCAATCCCATATTTCTTAGAAAACGCCGAAGGCACTTTAATACCCACTATTGGCTTTATCATTGAATTTTAGCTATGAAAATAAAAATCGTCAAACAAATACTCTTCTTCTTACTTATTATCTTTTACCTTTTTGCAGGGTATAATCACTTTGCTACCCCTTCTTTTTATATACCTATTATACCGCCATACTTAGCTGATTGGGCCAAAGAGATCAATATATTATCTGGCATAGCTGAAATAGTATTAGCATTACTATTAATACCTAAAGCAACACGCTCATTGGCAGTAAAGGGCATTATTCTAATGTTAATTGCCTTTATCCCATCCCATATTTATTTTATTCAAAAAGGGGATTTTATGCTGGGCTCATTTACCATTACACCATTATTATCCTGCGTACGTTTATTTGTAGGGCAGCCCATTTTAATTTTGTGGGCCTGGTGGTCAAGTAAAATTTAAATACAGCTGTTTTAAAAAATAAATCTTTCTCTATCCTTTTCGGAAGGAATTGCACAGGTTTCTTTTCTGCCAAATAAAGAATATCTATTCTTTGCTATTAGATTATAAATCCCATCTCTTAAAAACATTGGAAAAAGGTAACCGTATTTGAAAATTTGAGGCCAACCTTTGATTTGTTTTGCAATTTCAATAACTGCATCTGATTTATAAAATACAATTCCGTCTTTTATTAAGACAACCGATTTTACCTCATTCAAAAGACCATGTTGGTGTATGATATTTTGTCCAGCACTTGTTTGAAGCGCTACAAATTTAAAAATATTATTTTTGTCATATTTAATTAAAAATGAAACACTATTGTTACACAAATTACATACGCCATCAAATAATATAATATTCATTACACAAATAGTTAAAATTTTAGGCACGCTGCCTCATCGATATAAGATATATTTGGTTTATTAATCTACCGATTTATTATTTGTATTTCTTAAGCTGAACAAATAGAAGGATATGATTGAAAATGAAAAGCCAATTAAGATGATTATATAATTCATTGGCTTTTCTGTAGTTAATGACATTCTAATTAAAATGGTAGTAATGATAAAGCTGGCGTTTCTAAAAATAGTGAAAAAGGAAAAGTGATAAATAAAAGAAATGATTAGTAATAATACATCGACAAAAATCATAATAGAAAAGAAATCCGCGTAAAATACAGTATTCGGATTAGGATAGTTTTTATTTAATTTTAATGCTTCCAACATTTCTGTGCCCCAGAGGTATAAGCTACTTATACTGAGTACCAATAAAATTAGTATCATACTTAATGATACTAATTTTTTAATATTGATAAAATTATTAAGCTCATTAATTACTTCTGATTTACGATTATTTTGATATATTTTATAATACAAAATAGTAAGACTTAACATGATCAAAGAAGCCAGTAAGTCATATAGTAAACTAATGAATTCGGGATTATTAATATTAATAAAATTTTTTAAATCAAGATCTGCTATATCATGAAAAAAACTTCTCAAAGTAATTAAGGTAATCACTTCAAACTGTTTTCCTACAAACTCAGATATAGATTTTGGAATAATAATGACAAGAAGAAATACTTCGTAAAATAATATAAAACTAAACGGAGTATATATTGCCTTTAAATAACTGTGCTGAAGATTTTTGAAATAAAGGAAGTTATTTCCTAAAAAAATAATAAGTAAATGAAATAGGAAAGCAAAGACAGCAACACGAAGTATTAATAATTCTACTTTTCGTACATTTTTAGTATTGAAATAGTTATCAAAATAATTACCGGATTTTTGCAATAAATTATTCATGCTGTTTTTTTAGCCTTTATTTTTCGCCTCTGAATTTATTCAATACTAGAATAAATGCCACTCCAAATAAAATGGTAATTAGGGCTGCGAAATAGGGTATAATTTCAATCATTTTTGGTTATTTATTAATTTTAAAAGTATAGCAAACCCTAAAATCGAGGGTACCCATAAACCAATAAAAATACCCGCTTCTTTTTCACCTTGAAACCATAAAATTTCAGAAAATATTAAAGATGAAAATGCTGATACCAACATAAGCGTATCAGAGATTGTAAATTTTTTAAACATAAATTTTATTTGTTGCAAGATAGAATTATTAATTTATACTTTCTAAATTAATTAATTACTAATTTATTACATATGTATGAATTAGCGTTTACAACAAACAGCTATTTGCAAACATTTAACAACTTTGTTTATTTACATATATAAAGTGTGACCATAAAGTTCCACAATATAATATCGCAAATGGCGATTAAAAAAAATATTAATACAAGTTCTTAGAAATAGCGAAAGGCTGGTTTAAAAATTCTAATATCTAGTGGTGGCTGCCTACGCTAACATTTTACTATCTAATAAAAAAGGGCCCCTATTGCTAAGGACCCTTTACCAAAAACTCGATTTTAGAAAACTATTTAGGCAACACAACAGCATCTATAACGTGTACAATACCGTTTCCTGCTTTTAAATCTGTTGCAGTAACAGTTGCAATTCCACCTTTTTCATCTGTTAAAATAACCTTGCCATCTCTTAATGAAGCAGTTAATGTTCCACCGCTTACAGCTTTTAAAGTAACTTTTCCATTGCCGTCCTTAATAGCTTTCAAAACAGCAGTAGCGTCTAAATTACCAGCGACAACGTGGTAAGTCAAAATTTTAGCTAGCGTAGCTTTGTTCTCTGGCTTTAAAAGGGTTTCAACAGTTCCATTAGGTAATTTTGCAAATGCTTCGTTTGTTGGCGCGAATACCGTGAAAGGTCCTGCGCTTTGTAAAGTACTTACTAAATCAGCTGCTTTTACGGCAGCAACTAATGTTGTGTGTGCACTAGATCCTACTGCTACATCTACAACTGTTTTTTGTGCTGATGCAGATATAACACCTCCAATCAGCATTGTCAATAAAAATTTCATTTTCATAATAATTGATTTGTTTGTCTCTTTAACATACAAACATGTAAAAATGTTTGTACTAAACATGTATTTACAATAAATTAACAAATTTGTTAATCAAAACATATAAAATTTCAAATGAACGTTCTACATTATTATGATTTGTGTATAGTCTGACTGATTTTCCTGGGATTTATTTATTGAAATAAATTATACCTAATAATACAGTAAATGGCTCTAAAGCCGTCTTTCCAATTTATCTTTTTTCCTTCAGCGTAAGTTCTTCCGTAATAAGATATACCTACCTCATAAATTCGTATATTTTTTATTCTAGCGATTTTTGTTGTTATTTCTGGTTCAAAGCCAAAACGTTTCTCATTTAATTGGATATTTTTTATGATGCTAGTTTTGAATAGCTTATAACATGTTTCCATGTCAGTTAAGTTTAAGTTCGTAAAGAGGTTCGATAAAAAAGTTAAAAATTTATTTCCTATCGTATGCCAAAAAAATAATATTCGGTGTGGCGATCCTCCAATAAATCTTGATCCATAAACTACATCCGCATAACCGTCAATGACAGGTTTTAAAAGTTTGTTGATTTCATTGGGGTCGTATTCTAAATCTGCATCTTGAATAATTAAATAATCACCTGTCGCGTTTTTAATACCAGTATGAATAGCTGCGCCTTTACCTGAATTTTTTTCATGTTTGTAATATACAATTTCCAACCCTACATTGCGCTTTATAATATCTTGAATCAAATTTTCGGTATTGTCAATAGAGCAATCATTGACAATTATTATTTCTTTTTTAATATTATTAATAAAGGTTAAATTTAATAATTTGTCGATTACAATGGATATAGTAGCTGCCTCATTGTAAGCTGGAACAATAATTGATATTTTATTAATAATCATTTGTATATTTATGTTACTTTTTTAATTTTAGTCAATTAAGTAATTTACTCCTTTTTATGATTAAATATTACGCCAACAATAATAATTATCACAATGCTTCTTAACCGAGAAAAAAGCTATACAAATATATACATATTCTATATTGTTTTATGTATAATTATTTACATTTTAGGAAGCCTATTTATTCCATTAATGGAAGTTGATTCTGTTCAGTATGCAAATATTTCCAGAGAAATGCTTCAAAACAAAAGTTTCCTACAAATTTTTGATCAAGGGAGAGACTATCTGGATAAACCGCCCATGTTATTTTGGTTAAGCGCAATAAGCATGTATTTATTGGGTATGAATGATTTCGCATTCAGATTGCCATCTATTCTATTGGCAATTTTGGCTATATATGGCACCTATAAATTTACACTAATCTATTATAGAAATGAAATAGCAGGGTTAGCGGCTTTGATATTGGCGAGTACACAAGCAATGTTTTTAATAACACATGATGTAAGAACAGATACGATGTTGATGGCTTGGGTAATATTGTCTATTTGGCAATTTGCTAATTGGTTAAATAATAGAAAATGGAGTTCATTGATCATTACTTTTACTGCTGTTGCATTTGGAATGATGACTAAGGGCCCAATTGCTTTAATGGTACCAGTTTTTTCATTTGCACCACATTTGATAATGCATAGAAATTTTAAAATGCTTTTTAGATGGGAATATCTTGTAGGTATAGGCATTATAATTATTTTATTATTACCGATGGATATTGGGTTATATCAACAGTTTGATTTACACCCTGAAAAAGTAATGTATGAGAAAACAGGCACTTCAGGCTTAAGATTTTTTTATTGGACACAAAGTTTTGGCAGAATAACAGGAGAGAGTGTTTGGCATGAAAATGATGAATTCTTTTTTCTATTCCAAAATTTACTTTGGGGATTTTTACCTTGGACTTTATTTCTAATTTTTGGATTAATTTCTGAATGTGCCAAAATAATTAGAACTAAATTTAGTTTAAATAAAAATGAGGAATGGATAGTGCTCCCTGGTTTTTTAATCACCTACACTGCACTAGGTATTAGTAATTATCAATTACCACATTATATATATGTTGTATTGCCATTTACAGCCATCATCGCCGCTAAAAGTTTGTATAGTCTTATTATTAATTGGGAAAATAAATTTTTCAAAAACGTTATTAACGGCATTAATATTTTTATTTACATTTTAGTATTGTCCATATTATTGGTGCTTTTGCTATTTACATTTAGTACGAATATATATTTGGTTATAGCTTGTATGGTTGGAATGGGCTTGGCTTTTTCGTTTTTAATGTTTAAAAAAATGGGTGCTATCCCTAAGGTGATACATTTTGCCTTATTTACAATTATCACTACCAATTTATTATTAACAATATTCTTTTATCCTAAATTACTCGAATACCAATTGGGGAACCAAGTTTCTAAGGTGATTCGTCAAAAAAATATAGACAAAAATAAATTCTATTTACACCAAGTTTATGAAGAGAGGAGCTTGGATTTTTATAGCAATTATAGCTATAGGAATATCGAAAATTTAAGTGCATTAAAAACTAATGATTATGTTTTAATAAAAAACGAACTTATTAATCAGGAGCTATTAAGCAATTTTAATAAAATAGAACTTATTTCAACATTTCATGTGAGCACTTTAAATGCCGCTTTTTTAAACCCAAAATCAAGAGAAAGCGCGCTTACACTTTATACTATTTTACAAAAAAAATAGTTATTGAATTGTAGGCTTCGAATTCAAATATTTATTGTGTCTTAAGATAAGTCCAAAAACTGTACCAATGGTTGCGCCCAATAAAATACCTCTCAATACATCCATAGGGTAGTGGACGCCATTATATATCCTTGAGTAGGAAACTAAAATAGAACAAATAAATAAAGCTACTTTGAGCCTGTTATATTTCTTTGGCAATAATATTGTTAAAAATAAAGTAAAGGTGAAAAAATTTGATGCGTGTGACGAAACATAGCCATATAAACCACCTGGCCCAGCTTTACTTAAATGAACTATATTTTTCAAGTAAATTTCATGCGACGGACGTAATACCTTTGTTAAATATTTAAAATAAGTAGAAATTTGATCACTTAATGTAATCATTATGATTGCAGTTGTTATGCAAATCCAGCTTTTGCTTTTATATATTTTGTAAAAAATTAAAATGATATAAAGGTAAAGGGGCATCCAAACATTTGTACTACTCAATAAATACATCACTTGGTCCCAAAATGAATTGTGATGACTATTGATGTATAAGAATAATTCTACATTTTTTGTATCTAAAATTTTATTCATAGAATTACATCAATATTTACTTTGAAATTAAATTATTATTATCATTTTACCTAAATATCAATTTAATAAAGAAATACAGCCATATTTGCTATTATTGATTTATGAAATATACGATTTTATTACTTAGCACTTTACTCCTTGTAAAGTTATCTTTCTCTCAAAAAGCAATTTTTGTAATTGCTGATGGCATATCTGCTGATGTGCTAGAAAACGCGCATTTGCATAAAATATCTAGCATTATTAATGATGGGGCATATATACGCGCGCATGTTGGTGGAGATATGGGAACCTATAGTCAAACTCCTACTATTTCTGCGGTGGGATATAATAGTTTATTAACTGGCACCTGGGTGAATAAGCATAATGTTTTGGATAATGACATTAAACACCAAAACTATACGTATCCTAGTATTTTTAAATTACTGAAGGAACAATACCCAAGTAAAAAAATTGGTATTTATAGTACTTGGTTGGATAATAGAACAAAGCTACTTGGAGATGGCCTTGCTAAAACTAATAATTTAAAAGTTGATTATTTTTCAGATGGATATGAATTAGATACAGTTCAATTCCCTCATGATAAATTGGCTAATTATATGCATTTAATTGATGAAAGGGTTACACAGGATGCTGTTCGTGGTATTAAGGAAGATGCGCCTGATTTATCATGGGTTTATCTTGAATACACTGATGATATGGAACATAGATATGGGGATAGTCCTGAACTTACTGCTGCATTAGATAAATTGGATAAACAGATAGGAAAATTGTATGATGCAATTTTATATAGAACTATAAATTTCAAGGAAGATTGGTTATTTTTTATCACTACTGATCATGGTAGAAACGAAAAGGATGGAAAGGGCCATGGGGGGCAAAGGTCTACTTGGATTGTATCCAATAAAAAGTTAAATAATTATGTAAATTTAAGCTATCCCGCTATTGTAGATATTATGCCAAGTTTGGCGAACTTTTTATCAGTTAAAATTCCTACACCATTTAAATATGAGATAGATGGGATTCCATTATTTGGTCAAGTTCCTGTCGCAGCACCTAATTTAAATGTATTTCAAAACACCATGGATATTAGTTGGCAAAACTACAATGAGGAAGGGAATGTAAAAATTTGGCTAGCCACTACAAATGATTTTAAGGAAGGTGGTCAAGATAAATATATACTACTCAAAGAGGTGCCAGTAAGTCAGAGACATACAGTCGTTGATATTAGCAATTACCCTTCAAGTTTTTATAAAGTGGTCATTGAAGGGAAATATAATTCAATAAATAAATGGTTTATAAAGGAATAATTGATATTTATGCAATTATAATATCCATTGTACTGACATGCCAACTGCACGACCCATTCCATAAACTCCGGTAGCATCAATAAAAATCATAAATGAATGAAAAGAATAGACATTGACAGAATCATTGAAATGGCTTGGGAGGACCGCACTCCTTTTGAGGCAATAACAATACAGTTTGGTTTTTCTGAATCGGATACCATTAAACTGATGCGATCAGAATTAAAACGTAATAGTTTTAATCTTTGGCGTAAGCGCGTAAATAGCGGGGTAAGTCAGAAGCATTTAAAGAAAAGAAGCGCCGATATAAAGCGATTTAAGTGTTCTATGCAGAAAACTGTTTCAATGAATAAGATAAGTAAGCGCTAAGCTTATTTTACTTTAGGTGTAAACCTCTGCTTTTTACAAGCGTCACTACAATACAAAACTTGTTCCCAATCATTTGCCCACTTTTTGCGCCAGGAAAAAGGACGACTACAATAAAGGCATTGCTTAGTAGGAAGATCGCCTTTCTTAACTGTTTTATTATTACTATTTTTCATGCAATTATTTTTGGGTATGCATTTGCCTAAAAGTTAAATTAATTCTAGACTCCGTGATTTTTTTTGATTTTGGGAGTGCATGCAACCAATGCGACTGAATGGTCCCTTTCATTTCAAGTAGTGAACCGTTTTCAAGTTGAATTGATATTGTTTCTTTAGTTACTTTATGTTTGAATGAGAATTTTCTAGTAGCGCCAATACTTAAAGAAGCAATAGAACTATTGGCTACAATCTCTTTTTCATTGTCACAATGCCATCCCATTGCTTCTTCGCCGTTATGATACAAATTTAACAAACAGGCATTGTAGGTTTTTTTAGTGACGGATTCAATGATGTTTTTAAGTTTAATAAGTGGATCCCTCCATGGTAAACCTATTTTAGTTTTACTAGCGTAGGTGTAGGCTATTGAAGCATGACTATAAAAAGCAACTTTTCGTTTTGTAATAATTTCTTTCCCAAACATGACCACTCTTTCATTTTCCCAATTGATATTGTTCAAAAGTTCGTCATATAATAGCTTTATTTGCTCGTCGGATATCACTTTCTCATGGTATAATGCAATTCCATCCTGATCTATGATATTGAGTGGATTTTTTAGCATTAATAAAGATTATTTTTTTGCTAATTTATTCATATTCAAATGATATAAAAGCTTTTATATGAGATTTTATGTAAGTGGTAGGATTATGCTTTGTTTATCTTTTGTGTAATTTATTTGTATTTTTATTTAACAAACTGGTTCTTTTTTTTAACATTTTCTTTTTTTTAACATTTTATTTTAACTAATTATTAAAACTTTTATAACTTGTTGTGACAATGATTGAGTTGCTTTTGCTATGTTTTATGTGTATTCGTATACATGAAAATACCCTTAAGAAATTCACTTTTGTTATTTATTAATTTGTTCACCAAAACTCAAACATATGGATTTATTCCTTCTTGATGCTTCAATGGCGATTGCAAAGACTGATTATGTGTCTTTTACTTTCTTCGTTGGCACAATGGCTATGATGGCCGCAGCTGTATTTTTCTTTTTAGAAGTGAACAACACTAGTAAAGAATGGAGAACCTCGGTACTTGTATCAGGGTTAATCACTTTTATTGCAGCAGTTCACTATTACTACATGCGTGGATATTATGCAGAAACGCATGATAGTCCTACATTTTTCCGTTACGTAGACTGGTTATTGACTGTGCCTTTAATGTGTGTTGAATTCTATTTAATCACTAAAAAAGCAGGTGGTACAACAAGTTTATTATGGAAATTGATTTTAGCTTCTGTTGTAATGTTAGTTGCAGGTTATTGGGGAGAAGCAGTTGCTCCAGCACAAGCAACTTTATGGGGAACTTTAAGTGCTATTGCTTACTTCTACATTGTATATGAAGTATGGCTAGGAGATGTTAAGAAATTAGCAACTAGTGCTGGTTCTGCAGTAGCATCTGCGAATAAAGCGCTCGGATGGTTCGTATTAGTTGGTTGGGCTATTTATCCTCTAGGATATTTAATCGGTACAGCTGAAGGACAGTGGTATGCTAGCTTTGCTAATATTGGATTAAACATGGATGTTATATACAATATTGGAGATGCTGTCAACAAAATTGGTTTTGGTTTGGTTATTTATAGCTTAAGTAGAAAAGCTGCTTAATTTATTAAAATAACTTTTATGGGGCAAGTTGGTTACTTGCCCCTTTTTTTTTAATTTAAACTCATGCAAATAAAACTTCGGTTGTACTTAATATTATTTGCATTCTTTTTATTTCTGATAGATTGGGTTTTCGTTTTAACCAATAGTACCCAAATTTCATTCTTAATTCTTGTTTTAATTCTCTTTGGAGTTCCGCATGGCGCTTTAGATTTATACATTGATAAACACTTACGCAAGTCAGATAGTAATCAAAAAGTCTTTCTTTTAAAATATATTGGCAATATTATTGCCTATGCTTTAGTTTGGTATTTCTTCCCTACCGCTGCCTTGGTCATTTTTATCCTAATTACTGCTTATCATTTTGGAGAAATTGATTGGCTGGGTAAAACAGATAATATTATTCATAAAATAGCCTATTCGGTCATTGGGCTATTATGGATTTTATTACTACTTTCTAAAAATATCAATTTTGCTTTACAGATTTTTATCAGGATGGAACGCTCAGCGTTTAATGAAAGTCAATGGATTCAACTAGCAAATAAAATTTATCCTTTAACCCTTATTGGATTATTTGCAGTTTATGCTGTTTTATTCTTTTTTAAGGGGTTGTTTTTTTCAAACAATAAGTATTATTACTATTCTCTAATACAACAGCTGACGCTAATTATTTTTGCCTTTTTTATGCCGCTATGGCTTTGTTTTGCCTTTTATTTTGGTTTTTGGCACTCTATATTATCATTTGATAAAATAAGAATCACCTTCAGTATGCCCAATGATTTTAATGGATGGAAAAACTTACTTATCAAAGCGGCTCCCTTTTCAATCATGGCATGGTTTGGATTTATCTATATAACGCTCTCCACCCTAAATAGTAAAGATGCTTCTGGCATTTTTACATTGCTATTCATTAGCTTATCTGTCCTAGCACTCCCTCATTTACAAACATTTACAAAGATCAAGCTTAAACCAGATTGATCTTTGGTGTATTTAAACAAAAGCCAATAAATATTCAAAAAAGCATATTGTATTAAAAATCCAATAAATTCTTTCTAAATTTAATATACGCCGCTTTTGTATCTTTTATAAATATTGCTTCTGATTTTGCATGCATATACATATAGGATAGTTTCGTTTTATCGATTGGCTTAGTGAGCATTTGACCTCGATAATGGGTAACTGAAAAATTGATAATTTTTGTCATTATCTCAATGGTACTGATTCCTTTATCAGTTAAAGTGTATAAAAATACTTTTTTATTAGTTGGATGATTTCTTTTTTCAATTAAACCATCAGCAACTAAAGTTCTTAAACGATCAGCCAATACCTTAGAAGCAATTTTTTCTTTTATTTCAAGTAATTGTCCGTAAGTATATTGTTGGCGGAATAACATATGTCGTATAATCAACAAAGTCCATTTATCTCCAATAACATCTATACCAGTGGTAATTGGGCAATGTGATCTTAAAGGGGTATTGTTCATCTGTTTTTTTTCGAATTTACTATTTTTAATTTATTCTACTACATCTACTACATAGACGTTTATTCGTAACTTAATTTTGTGCAATATATTTCAATTTAATTATTAAAATGCTAAACAATAAATGACCTATATCATATTAAAATTATTATTTATACAAAATTAGAGTTCTTTAGATGCTAAATTCTATATTAATAGTACATTATCCGCTTTTGTAACCTTTTATTAATTTTTGAATAAAATAGAGTCCACTATTGCTAGTGACCTCCATCGTATTTGTCCAACCTTAAATTAATTCTGCTTTTTACTTTTTAAGTAAGGCATACTCCAAATTGAAATTGATCCTACCCATCCTTTAGAATTAATCTTATTTTTTTACTGTAGTTGCTGCCTTTATAACCCCAGTTATATCCATATATTCATCTACATCAACCACCTTATGATCTTTATTGAATTGGTATACACCATAAAATTTATGTTCAATTTTTACTCCATTTGCAATAGCATCATCTGTCCATCTTACATAGGCTCTAACACCACCATCTGGTATAAATGTAACCTCATCAACACCAGGTAAAAGTTTGATGTCATTTGCTTTAATATTTGTCATTAGTTTGTGCATACCTTGAAGCCTTTGCAATAATACCTTTTTACTAACTATTGCTTCTTCACCATAAGAAGCGCCATGTACTTTAACCGTATCAGACAAATTCATATTGAAAGTAACTGAATCGTCTTTTGTAAATGCTTCAAAACCGTCAAGTACTAATTTTGAATTTATTTTAAAATCCGCCATACCTGTTTCTTCAGTCGTTGATGTTGTCTCATTTTGTTGTGTATTACAAGCAAATGTTGTAATAGCTATTAATGCGATTAAGATATTTTTGTTCATACGTGTTGATTTAGAAATAGAGTATAATCCATTTCAATGATTAAATAAGTGATAAAGAAATGATCGCGATTACAGGAATTGTAAATAGAACTATTGCGTTAAAATTGCAAGAGATTGGGTATTACTTACAAAAGGTAAGTTAAAATGTTTAAAATTTACTATTTTTAACAATTTATGATAAATGTTAGTCTGAATACACTTGAATTTTTGATTTTTTCATCCTATTTTAACACAAATAGCCCCATAACGGGGCCTAGTTTCGGTTCAAATAGTTTCTTTTTGTATCTAAAATCTGATTTATATTCTTTCCCCATATTGGATGTAATACAGCTATTTGCAAACTGCTTTCAACTTGGGGTTATAGAGTTGTGGGGTTGTTGCAAGAAGGTATGTTCAAATAATAATTATTTTATATTAAGAAAATAAATATGCTAATTTCATACAAACGTTTTCTATGAGAGTCATTTGTATATTTTTATTAATTTATTTATTTTTTCATTTCGACGCAAATGCGCAAAGTAAAATATTACCTAAACTTTATTATGCGCACATTGATAAAGAACTTTATTTGCCAGACGAAAATATATGGTTTAAAATATATATTCACAACCCTTATTTCCTTGACAGTA
>SHWT01000031.1 GCA_009693715.1 Chitinophagaceae bacterium | reverse complement strand
GCTGCAATTTTACCTTCGGCAATTTTAGCAATCATTTCTTCTGGTTTACCAGCCATTTTAGGATCTTCCTTCATGGTATCAATGATGATTGCACGCTCACGAGTTACTGTTTGCGCTGGAACTGAATCAGCATCAACTGCCACTGGATTCATCGCAGCAATTTGCATGGCAAGGTCTTTACCTAATTCAGCAGCCTCCCCAGATAATCCTACCAATACGCCCATTCTGTAAGAACCATGAATATAAGAAGCTACAAATGGAGCGTCAACTCTTTCAAATTTAGCAACCCCAATTTTTTCACCGATAGAAGCTAATTTATCATTAATCATGTCAGATACTTTTGTACCATTCACGCTTACTTCATTTAATTCTTCCGCAGATTTTACATTGTTCGCAACTGCAGCGTCAGCAATGCTTTGCGCAAATGCAACGAATTCAGCATTCTTAGAAACGAAATCTGTTTCACAAGAAATACAAACCACAAAACCTGTTTTGTGATCCGCAGAAGTTTGTGCAATAATTACACCTTCTTTTGCTTCACGATCGCTCCGCTTTGCAGCGACTTTTTGTCCTTGCTTACGTAACCAATCAATGGCTGCTTCAAAGTCATTGTTTGTTTCTGTCAAAGCTTTACGGCAATCCATCATACCGGCACCTGTAGCTTGACGTAATTTGTTAATGTCTTGTGCTGTTATAGCGCTCATAAATTATATTTTTAAATAAGTGTATTATTAATTTTTGATAGCTGGATGCTATCGATTAAAAACAATTGGGTCATTAGTATCCCAAGGACACCAATAACCCAATTGGATAAATTATTTATTTACCTGCTGGGCGACGTGTACTTTGAATACGACGCTTAGGCGCACCTGGTGCTGTTGGAGCAGCTCCTGCACCACGCTTACCTCTTCCACCTTCTGCATTCGCTTCCGCTTCCATACGTTTTGCTTTCGCTTCGTTTTCATTGTTGCCATCTTCTGTTTCGCTATCGTCATCTTTAGAAGCTTGACGCTCAGCTAAACCTTCCGCAATAGCAGCAGTGATATAGTTGGTAATAATTGCAATTGATTTTGTAGCATCATCATTTGCAGGGATAGAAAAATCAACTTTGTTTGGATCACAGTTGGTATCCACCATTCCAAAAGTTTGAATTCCTAAACGCTTAGCTTCCGCTAATGCAATGTGCTCATGTCCGATATCCACTAAAAATAAAGCTGCTGGTAAACGACCCAATTGAGCGATACCACCTAATACTTTTTCCATTTTATCTTTATCACGACCTAAAGTCAAACGCTCTTTTTTAGTTAAGCTATCTGCGCTACCGTCGTTCAACATTTTTTCAATGCTTTGCATTTTCTTAACGCTTTTACGAACAGTGTTAAAGTTAGTCAACATACCACCCAACCAACGCTCTGTAGCGTAAGGCATGTTTACTTTTTTAGCACACTCACTCACGATTTCTTTCGCTTGCTTTTTAGTGGCGACAAACATGATCTTTTTACCGCTCTTTGCAATTTGCTTTAACGCAGCTGCAGTTTCTTGTAAATGATCTACTGTTTTATTTAAATCGATGATATGTATTCCTTTTTTCTCAGCGAAAATGTAAGGTAACATTTTAGGGTTCCACTTCTTTTTAAGGTGACCAAAGTGTACGCCAGCTTCCAAAAGTTGCTGTTGAAGTGAAGTATTATTTTCCATTTGTATAAATTGTAATAATGAATTAATGTTAAAATTGTTGGATTAACGTTTACTGAACTGGAAGCTACGACGTGCTTTCTTATGTCCGAATTTCTTACGCTCAACACTACGAGGGTCACGCGTTAATTGTCCGGCTGCTTTTAACGCAGGACGTAATTCAGGATTCAATTCAATTAATACACGAGCAATACCTAATTTGGCTGCTTCTGCTTGTCCTTTTAAACCACCGCCTTGCGCGTTGATTACGATATCGTATTTACCCATTAATTCAGTAGTTTTTAAAGGCGCTTCTACTTGATTTTGTAAATACACTAATGGGAAGTAAGCTTTATAATCTTTATCATTAACGGTAATTTTTCCACTACCCTTACTTACAAAGACGCGCGTTACTGCTTCCTTTCGACGACCAACTGCATTTGTTTGCTTTTCCATTTATTTATATTTGGAATTAATTAAAATTTAAATTCTTTAGGTTGTTGTGCAGTATGAGGATGTTTATCACCAGCATACACAAACAATTTTTTAACCATCTTACGTCCCAAACGATTTTTAGGTAACATACCCTTAACCGCTCTTTCCATAATTACTTCTGGACGACGCTTGATTAAATCTTCTGCAGCTTCTTCCTTTTTACCACCTGGGTAACCAGAGTAGTTTAAGTATTGTTTGTCGTGGAATTTATTTCCAGTCAACAAAACTTTTTCTGCATTTACGATGATTACATAATCTCCACAATCAACGTGTGGCGTGTAATAAGCCTTGTTCTTACCACGTAGAACTGCTGCGATTTTTGAAGCGATACGTCCTACGGTTTGATTAGTACCATCAACAATGTACCAGCCATGTTTAACGGTAGCCGCGTTGGCGTGCTTCGTGGTGAAATGTAGTTTACTCATAATTCTTTGTTTTAATGAGGCTGCGCTATCCCGTCAGCCATAAAATATTCCCCTTTTATAAGGGAGGGCGAAGGTACGGGGGGAAATTGGGCTTTCCCAATATTTGAGGGTCGATTTTTTACCCTGTATCTATAACTTATTGATAATCAATAATATTTTTGTATCATAAAATAACTCATACTAAAATGTTGCTGAAAATCAATGAGTTAAGAAATAGCAAATAGCGGCAAAGACATTAATCAAGTGGAATATTGGGGGTTCTGACCTAAATTTACCTTACTTATATATATGTATCAGAAATTTCAAGCAACTCAAATTTTTACAGGCACCGAGCTTTTAGATGACCAGCTGGTTTTGATTACCCAAAAAGACGGTACCATTGAGGCCTTGGTGGGTATAGAAGATGCAGGAGATGATATTCAAAATTTTGAGGGCATCATTAGTCCTGGTTTTATTAATGCACATTGTCATTTGGAGTTGTCGCACATGAAAGGAATGATTCCTGCGAAAACGGGTTTGCAAGAATTTGTAAAACAAATTGTGGGGTTGCGAAAAGTAGAAGACGCATTAATTCAAGAAGCTATTCTATCGGCAGAAAATGAAATGGTTGAAAATGGAATTGTTGCAGTGGGAGATATTTGTAATACCCTGGACACCTTAAACGCAAAAGCAAAACATCGTTTGGCTTATTATAGTTTTGTTGAATTGTACGATTTAGATCCAATGCGGGCAGCCGATAAAATAAATGCAGGCATTATTTTACAAAATACTTTTGAACAAAATTGCATTCGCGCATCATTGGTGCCACATGCACCTTACTCCTGCACTTTTGCTTTATTAAAATTATTAGCAGCTCATTTTGGATCACATACCATTAGTATGCATAACCAAGAGACTGCTGCAGAGAATGAATTTTTTGAAAATAAAACAGGTGACTTTATTGGCATGTATGAACGAACAAAAGTGGCACTTGATTATTTTCATGCCACCGGAAAAACAAGTTTGCAATCCGTATTGCCGAAAATAAATACTGCCGCCCATTGTATTTTAGTACATAATAGTTTTACCTCCGTTGCTGACATTCAAGCAGTCCGCCAACAAATGCCCAATACTTCATGGTGCTTATGTCCCAATGCCAATCAATATATTGAAAGCGCAATACCTCCTATTGATTTATTGCGCGCGCAAAAAGTAAATATCGTAGTGGGTACGGATAGCTATGCCAGTAACTGGAGTTTAAATATTTTGGATGAATTAAAAACCATTCAAAAACACAACCCAGCAATTGAATTAGCTGAAATGCTTGGCTGGGCTTCACTCAATGGCGCGCGCGCATTACAAATGGACAAACACTTAGGTAGTTTTAAAAAAGGAAAAAAACCAGGGCTGGTATTAATTTCTGGAGTGGATGCGGCAGGAAAATTAAGCAGCAGTTCATCATCAAAACAACTCATCAGAAATTAAATAAAACCGTATTGGTAATCATTTAATTATTCCTTAATACTTTATGCGACCCCTATAAATTTTATATGAAAAAAACTCCCCTTCGATTTGCAATAATAAGTTGTTTACTTTCTTTATGCTTAACAACGCATGTGTTTGGACAAACAACAAAAATAAGTGGGCGGATACTTGATAATAAAGGAACGCCCATGGAGGCGGCAAGCATTGGCTTATATGACAGTGCTGGTGTTAAAGTATTCCAAGCCTTATCTGATATCGAAGGAAAATTTATGTTTGAAAAAAATGTAACTCCTAATGCATACGTAATTGTTTCTTTTATTCAGTTTGGATCTAGGACCATTTTTTTATCAGCGAGTAAAAAAAATATTGACTTAGGTGATATTAATTTACAAAATAATCAGTTTTCATTAACTGAAGTAATGGTCCTTGGGAAAAAGGCACCTATAAATTTTAAAGTTGACAAGCAAGTTTTTAGCGCAGGTCAATTTGCAAATGCTGCTAATGGAAATGGTATTGATCTAATTAAAAACCTGCCGGCTGTTTCAGTAAATGGATTGGGAGAAATTAGCTTGCGTGGTTCTGGCAGTTTTCAAGTCATGATTAATGGAAACCCTTCCGCAGGTGATCCAAGTTTTATTTTAGCGCAGCTTTCCGCTGCATCTATTGAAAATATTGAAGTGATTACGAGCCCAGGAGCAGCCTATGACGCAGATGGGAAAAGTGGCATTATAAATATAGTCACCAAAACAGCTACGGAGCTGGGCTGGATGGTTCAATCCAGTGTAATGTATGGCGCTGGACCTATCAATAATTTTGATAATAAAAGATATGCGCAGCCACAAAGGGGTTCGTTAGACCTGTCAGCAGGCTATAGAAAAAATAATTGGGATGTAAACCTAGGCTTGAATTATTTAAGAAATGATATTGCAGGTTACAGGGAAGGGGATGTAAACACCACTGTCAATGGTATATTCACGAGCTTCCCATCCAATGGAGAACGGAGTTTTAAAAAATACAATAGTGGTGGGCGTATTGCAATTGGCCATGATACTAAAGTAGGAAATAGGTGGGAAGCCGGTATTTATATTGGTAAACGTTTTCAAAGTAGGGTCGCTGATTTAATTTATAATATTAAGCACCGAACTATTACCACTGGCGCTATTAATAGTTTTGATTATTTTAATGAAAATACACAGGATAAAGAAGGAATGTTTTCATTAGCCAATATTGGATATGATCATAAAATTTCTGGGAAATCTAAAATTAATTTTTCATTACAATACGAAGGGGCCAACTTATCAGGATTAACCACTAATAAAAATTTTAATAACGAATCTAGGTCATTACTCTTCCAACAAACCAATAATCCAAGTTCCAATCCATTGAATGTTATCAGATTTAAAACTGATTATACATTTAAAATTAAAAATGAAACATTTAATGCGGGTTATCAATTTAGAAATGACAAACAAAATGGAAATTTTGAGTACGCCTATAAAAATTTGGGAATGACCCAATTTGTGATTGACCCATTATTTTCAAGTGATTTAAAAGTAAATAATAACATACATGCAGCTTATGTTCAATACAGTGGAAAGCAAAATAAATTATTTAAGCAATTGGGTTTAAGGGCCGAGCACTTTGATAGAACACTCAGCTTTTCAAATAATAATAAACAAAATATTTTAACACTACCCAGCTTGTTCCCAAGTTTTATTTTTCGTTATGATGCAAAAGATAAATTAGTACTTAAAACAAGTTACACACGAAGAGTTAAAAGAACGAATAACTTTGAGCTGAACCCTTTACCTGAAAGAGAGCATGCAGAAACACTAGAACAAGGAGATCCAAACTTACTTCCCGAACTTACAGGAGCGTTAGAGTTGGGATTAGAAAAAAGTTGGCAAAAAGGTAACTTGAATTTAACGATATATCGTCAAGATATCAAAAATCCAATTCAACGCGTAAATAAAGTTTATAATGATACTATATTAAACAGGGTATTCACCAATGCCTCTAGGGCATTACAAATTGGAATAGAGGTGAATGTAACGAATTCCATTACGCCTTATTGGCAATCAGTAATTAGTGGAAATATTTATCATTATAAAATTGACGGAACTATATTTGACGGGGCTGTTAATGTTAGCAACGCTAGTACTATTTATAGCATAAATAGTACGCAAAGTATTAAGATTCAAAAAGGACTTGCGCTTCAACTATCTATCAACTATTTATCAAACAGAATTACTGCGCAGGGTGAAGATGGTGCTTTTGTAACCCCTAATTTGTCGCTTAAAAAAACTACACAGGACCAACGATGGACCTTTCAAATGCAATGGCTTAATATAGACATGGGATCAAAAACTGCTAACAGACAAAGAATTACGACTAGAGGATCTAATTTTTATACCACGACCAATTATATTTACGAGACAGACCAGCTGCAATTTTCATTAAGTTTTAATATGAGTAAAAGAAACAGAAAAATTTTACTGCCAACTAGCGAAATGGCGGAGAAGGAGTTTTAATTTTTGGTATTTATACAATATGCTTCCCTGCTAACTACAAACGCTATTTGAGGACGAG
The DNA here is from genome assembly GCA_009693715.1 of Chitinophagaceae bacterium. Taxonomy (GTDB): domain Bacteria; phylum Bacteroidota; class Bacteroidia; order Chitinophagales; family Chitinophagaceae; genus Sediminibacterium. Next base: position 12,241 of record SHWT01000031.1, on the reverse strand, counting down.
ACAAAACGACAAGCCGGCTTAAACAAGACATTTTTCATGTTGTATAGGTAGTTTGATTTGAATTGAGAAGTGACGAAGTTCCTCTAATTTCAAAATCAATTACCTACCTATATATTATCATTTGATTAACCAATCATTAACAAATTGTAAACTAAAAATTAATACGCTTTACAATTTTTTTTCAGGATATTTCTTTTTCCCTTTTGAATAATACCAAATAATTTTATTCATTAAATCATCTTTGCCGCCATCTACTTCGTTAAAGGCTTCGTTTTGAGATAAGATTGCATATTTTTTTGCTTGTCCAGTTAAACTTGACAAGGGTTTGTTTCTTTGATCCAAAGGAATATTATTAGGAATGAAATTATAAGTAACTGCCTTTTTTTGTGTGGCAAAACAATCCGTCATCAATCTAGAAGTAGCATCCATGATATTCATCGGCGGAATTCCTAGAATTTGTTCAATTGTTCTTAACATGGAAACCTGATTATAATGGGTGGTTACTAATTTTTCAGATGCATAAGGACTCACCACCAACCCAATGGTTCTGTATGCGGAAATATGATCCCAGCCTCCTTGTGAATCATCTTCTGTTATAAATACCACTGTGGAATCCCAGGATTTGCTTTTTGAAATCATATCGATAATTCTTCCTAAAGCCAAATCATTGTCAGCAACCATTGCGTTAGGTGTTGGAAAATTAGGAGACGTACCCGATGTATGATCATTGGGTAAGGAAAGAACCATTAAGTTTGGAAGTTCATTTTTTTCCTCCAATTCCTTCCATTCCTCAATAAATATATCGGCCCTTTGTTGGTCACTAAATGTGATATTATCGCAGTCAGGGAAGGTGGGCGAAATAATTGGATTTAATCTTGCAATGGTCGTTTTGTTAGTCCAATTAGGTTTTTGTCCTTCGGTATAATTTTTATATAAGTCAAACCAATTTAATTTACGATCATATTCGGTTTCACAAGCTTCACCATAAACACGTACTGTTTTTCCGTGATCTAATGCATGATTCCAAATAAATCCAGCCTTATTATAAACCAATGCATCTTCCTGACGATGCGGATAACTCCTAAACCAAGCACGCACATTTTTTTCTACATAATCTGAAACCATCCCGGCATCAGTCCACTGATGTCCTTCGGCAGATGATTTTCCAGAAGCATTATAGTCATCCATATAACCAAATTGTTTGGCCAATGCATGTGTATTGGGTGTGATGTTATTTCCAAAAACACAAAGGGTACTATCTGCTCTACTTCCCTTCATGTCACCAAACACTTGATCGTAGGTTTTATTTTCCTTAATGATATAAACTACATGCTTAAAAACCGAAGGCTCGCCGATTCTTTCTGGTACTGGCTTAGCTGCAATATTGGGTCTTGGTTGTAAGGCAAGGGCTTCTGTTCTATTTAATAAATTTAATTGTGCTACCTCCTGCGTAAGTAACTTTAATGCAGCACTGTTGGGCGTTGGAATAATACTGATCGAAGCTAATTCCTGATGGATGGATCTGGCTTTTTTTGTATTATCAACCACATTCGCACCATCCGATTCCAAATTTGCTACCACAATCGTACTATCTAAAATTTGCAAGCCTGCAGGATAAGCTTCGGTAGGAATGAACCCTTCCACCAAGGTTTTCCCTAATCCATTGGTGGCTGATTTATTGCCAAGATGTACCACAGCAATTGCATTGTCTAATCCATTAGAAACATATAATTTTTTTCCGTCCTTACTTAATGCTAATCCATTGGGTGTACTTCCTTGTAAAGATTTACCCAACAAGCCTATAAAAATATTTTCAACAACGGCATTTTTGTTTACTTGTATTACCGAAATTTCATCACTAGATCCATTGGCTACATAAATAAATTTTCCATCGGGTGACGACTTTATAACATTCGGATGTAATCCCACTTTTATCTCCTTTTCTATTTTTCCTGTTATTGTATTAAAAACAGTTACGGAACCGCCAGCCGTGGCGCCTGTTACAGGATTGGTATAAGCAAGTCCCCATGGTACACCCGCAGCCTCCTTAGTAGTATCTGTCACTGTTTGTCCCGCCCAATTGGAAACAAAAACTTTTTGCGCCGCTACTGCAACGCCATAAGGTGCGACACCAGTTGTAGACGTCCAAATTATATTTTTTGTTGCCCAATCTATTTTTACCAGCTCATTATTTCCATTGAGCGTAACGTACATTACCCGCTTATTGTTTTCTATGACTACTTCAATTTCATTAGGAATTGCGTTTTTTGCAGGTGCTTTTTTAGGAAATGGAACATGGCTTACTTCCTTTATACCATTATCCCATTGCGCTATCATGATACTTGCATTGTCTCCTGATTTATTGGCTGCACTCCAAATAATATAGGTATTTCCATTATCTGTAAATGTTTTAATACCAGAGTAAGTACTTGCATAATTGCGATATTTAACTTGCGCATCAAAAAGCCATTGATCTATTATTTTTTTTTGGATCAGATCAACTATAAAAATACCATTGCGTTCTTGTACGACTACTAAATTTTTATCCTTTAAAATGGCGATATCAAGTGCGTGATTTTCCAAGGAGGATTTTCCAAAACGAATTACTTCACCTGCCGATTTAATGATTCTGTTGTAAGGTAACAAACGCACTTGTTTGTTTCTGGTAACGAGGAAATCCGCAAGTGCATTAATTTTGTCTGTATTAAGAAAATCAACCTGTAGGTCAATCAATCCTTCCCAAGCGGCTGAATAATCAGGGGTTGCCCAAAGTCGAACAGGTTTGCCATACGCATGGCCCTTTTCAATGACTGCGATTAATTTTTCCTTTTCATTTTGTTGGAGTGGAAATGTATACTTGGTCTTTATAAATGTATAAAAGCTTTCACTTAATAATGCAATTTTTGATAATTGAACCTTATTATATTCTTTCCCTAATGTACCATCAAACCAAATAAAGTTAGGATAAGTTGCATATAAACTATCTGCTGGTCGATTCCCTGAAATAATAATTTTAAAATTTTTGTTTTGAATTATAAAAGGATATTTTTTTAATACACTTATTAGCGTATCAAGGGTTGCAACACCTTGTGTTTTAATATCAATTAAAAGCTGAAGTTTACGATCCCCGTTATGATAAGCCGTTAGTGGTTGTAAATAAAGGCTTTCAATAGTTTTGGTGCTATCTAATTGTTTGGGTTCATGTGCAACAAGTAACTTTCCCTTGACCAAATATATGTCTGCTTCCATCGATCCAAACTGCTCATTATAGGCCATATAGAATGGTCTTTGTTGTTCATAATCATTATGCGAATGGGCATTGGCAGCACTATAAATAATGGATTGTGCTTTTGTCCCAATTACAATAAAGAACAAGACAGTGGAAAGTATGTATTTCATAATGACTATTTAAGTTGGCATATTACAAATATTACCTTAAGAAATAAAATTAAAACTATTATTATATTATTAATTCAAAATACTAATGCAATATGGATTGCAGGATGGGTAGTGATTTAATTTCACTGAATTTTTTATAATGCCAGCTGAGCGACAACTGGAATAGTTCCAATATTTTTTTTCTTTGCGCACCACTTAAGTAGATGGTCTCTAAATCATTATAAAATTGCACTTGTAAAAAAGTAGAAGCTACCTGTGCGGTTTGCGCTTCCAAATAATAAGGATGCGCCGGTGGCTTGGATACAAACTCTCCTTCCTTAATATCCAGTATCGGTGTTTCGTTACTATACTTTCCTTGCAAACCAAATCCCATGGTTTGACTTAAGTGTATCAAAAAATAAATAGGTAAATTACTCACCAGTCCTGCACCGCCTTTATCCAACTGTTTAAACGTATCCTCAATTAAATAAAACATTTCTGGATGTGGTTCGGGCTGCATGGTTTGTTGCAACACTTCAACAATATATAAGGCTACTGCATTACGGAGCACATCGGAATAAACATTTTGATACACATAATCCCAACTCACTTCCTTGACCATTTGCATCGTTTTCATGGGTGCGTGATACACTTCCATTTGTAAAATAGCGGCGGGTTGATAAAACACCCCCTTGTTAGCTCCCTTTTTACTGGTGACTCTAACCCCTTTCACCATGTATTGTTGTACTCCAAAAAGTTCCGTATACGCAGTCATGATAATACTTGTATCCCCATATTTGGTGACACGTAATACAATACCCTTGGTGTTATGTAACATAGTATTTTGCTAAACGCTCTTGAACTGTTGCAAAAAGCGTAAGTCATTTTGTGAATACAAACGCAAATCATTTACCTGGTATTTTAATTGCGCAATTCTTTCAACGCCCATACCAAAGGCAAAGCCAGTATACTTTTCAGGATCAATGTCAAAGTTTTTTAACACATTGGGGTGGACCATGCCGCTTCCTAAAATTTCAACCCATCCTGTGTGCTTACAAATATTACATCCTTTGCCACTACAAATTTGGCAACTAATATCCATCTCAGCACTTGGTTCAGTAAATGGAAAATAACTTGGACGGAATCTTACTTTCACATCCTTGCCAAACATTTCTTGTACGAAAAAATATAGTGTTTGTTTTAAATCTGCAAAACTTACATTTTCATCAATATACAATCCTTCTACTTGATGAAAGAAACAATGCGCGCGCGCTGATATTGTTTCATTGCGATAAACACGTCCTGGACATATTACACGAATGGGTGGCTTTTGAGTTTCCATCACGCGCGCTTGTACACTACTGGTATGTGTACGCAATAACCATGCAGCAGTTTCATCAGTTGCTTCCTTCACATAAAAGGTGTCCTGCATATCGCGCGCTGGATGATCTGCTGGTAAATTCATCGCACCAAAATTATGCCAATCATCTTCAATCTCTGGACCTTCCGCAACTGCAAATCCTAATCTTTTAAAAATAGAAACCATTTGATTACGCACTAAATTTAAAGGATGTCTGGTACCCACTGTTATTTCATCGCCAGGCAAACTCATATCGATACTTGCACTATTGTCATCGGCTTCGCCTAAGCCCGCTAATAATATTTCTAATTTTTCTTCGGCTGCAATTTTAAAAGCATTTAATATTTGTCCGAATTCCTTTTTTTGCTCATTGGGCACATTTTTCATCTCCCCCATAATATGTTTCACCAAACCTTTGGTTCCCAAGTATTTAATTCGGAAAGCTTCCACCTCGGCAGAAGTAGCTCCTGTCGCTGCCTCTATTTCCTTTTTAATGTCTTCGATTTGTTGTAACAATTGCTCCATAGTGCTACGAAGATAAGAAAAACCGCGTTGCGGTTTTTGATGTGGGTAAAATTGTCTGCCCTTTTTGATGTGAAGGAAAATTAACCGTAAAAAGCCTTACATTTGTTGTCAGAGGAAGTTAATTTACATGGAGTACAATACAGCAAGAAGCATAATGGGAATGAGGGAATACGGCCGTCACGTTCAAAGGATGGTTGATCATCTTATGACCATTGAGGACCGCGACAAAAGAAAGGAGCAGGCCCATATAGTGGTTGAATTAATGGGTTTTCTTAACCCCCAGCTTAAAAATATCGAGGACTACAGACATAAATTATGGGATCACCTGTTTTTTATGAGTAATTTCCAATTGGATGTTGATAGTCCTTATCCGATTCCCACCAAAGAAACTTATAAGCAAAAGCCTGATCCTTTGCCTTACCCTAAGCGTAAAATTAGATATGCGCATTTGGGTAAAAACTTAGAATTGGTGATTGATAAAGCAATGGCCGAAACAGACCAAGAAAAGAAAGCCGGCTTTGCACATGCAATTGCGCATTATATGAAATTGGCTTACAGTAACTGGCATAAAGAATTAGTGCAGGATGATGCAATTCGTAGTGAGTTAAATGCAATTACTGGCGGTGAATTAGAATTTAGCAACACGCCTTATATCAAGCATCGTAATCAAAACTTTAGTGAGGATTACCGACCTGCGGCTGGCCGTTGGCAAAACAACCGCAACAATAATAATCGCGGTGGTCGCGGACCTAGTGGTCCTGGTGGTCCTAGCGGAAGTGGCGGTGGTGGACGCAATAACAACAATCGCAATTTTAAAAAGAGATATTAAGAAAACATCGTTCTTAATACTTTCAACACATCACTAGAAGTATTGTCATCAATCTTACCCATCTTTTTAGTAAGCCGTAATTTATCTTCACATCTTATTTGATCTAACATTATTTGTCCTGGATCCTTTTTAAATAATGAAGGTATACGAGATGGATAATTTTTATTGGTATGTGATAATGGTGCGATGATGACCGTATTTAAATTATTGTTCATGCCATTCGGAGAAACAATCACACAGGGTCTTGATTTTTGAACCTCGCTTCCCTTGGTTGGATTTAAATCAATTAACCAAACATCAAATTGTAAACAATTTTTACCACTCATGTTCATCAAATTTATTGGTCAATCCTTCAAACACATCTGTTTCAGGAACTTCCTTATTTTGAATGGCTTGCTTGAATTGCTTATCCCAACTGGCCAATGAAAGATTTAATTTATTTCGTTTTGGTTTGATTATTTTTTTCACCGGTTTCAATACCAGCGTATCATCCTCCTTTAAAATAAAATCAATGGCTTGTCCATTTTCAATCTTCAGTTTTTTAAGTACGGCCTTGCTTATCAACACCCCATTAGAGTTGCCAATTTTTCGAACGGTGGTGGTGTAAAGTGGACGATCTTCCATGGTGTATATTTGTATAAAGTTATAACTTATATATGTTATAACCTAATAGAGCCTATTCATTGAATTACAATAGGTTATACACGAGAAAAGGGTCCAGATGCATCGGGGCCCTTTGACTTTGAAATAGTTCTAAAGTGTTTATTTAAAAATAGCAGGTGTACCTGGAGGCGGTATACTTTTTTTAATGAAACTTCTTAAGTGATCATTACTTGTTGCTAAATCTTCCTTGCGCAAATACATCATGTGTCCGCTTTTGTATCCTTCCCAGAACATACGATCTTGAATTTTTCCTGCTGGATCCATTTGCCACATATTATATTTTGCATTAAAATAATCACATGCGCCATCATAATAGCCTGATTGCACTAATAAATTTAAATATGGATTTTGCATCATGGCTTGGCGTAAGTTATCGCCTGTTTTATTATTGGTGTTATCCCATGGATAGGTTGAGCCAAAAATAAAATAATTTAAATCTGTTTTATAACCCAACTCATCTCTTAAGTACATATTAATTGCTGGCGTGAACGAATGTTCCCATGAAGTTAATTCAGAATTATAATCTGATTTTTCACCAGCGTCTATTCTGTCAATGCCTATGTATCGTGAATCCAAGCGGCCAATGGTTTTGCCTTGATCACGTAAAAGTTCTTTCCAAAAATAATTAAATGGAATTTCTAAACTTTGTTGTGCAACCACGGTTTCATTTAAGCCAATATATTTTGAAACTTTTTTAACCATGTCTTTTCTTTTCTCCATAGACAATGCACCACCCTGTGCAATGGCAGGCATCAATTCATTGATGGTAAAGGATTCTACTTCAGGTAAAAATTTAGTTAAGTCCTTAGATTGAAATTCAGTGGCTAATTTTTTATGGTGCCATGCAGTTGCTGCCATGTAAGGAATGCGTAATGCAGCATCAGATACTCTATCGCGATCAATACCTAAATCAGTAGGTGAAACTAAAATCACCCCATTTAAATACATCCAATGTCTGTTTTGTAATTCCAATGACAATCCAGAAACGCGTGTAGTACCATAACTTTCTCCAATTAAAAATTTAGGAGACGCCCATCTTTTTTGACGCGCTACAAATGCATTAATCCAATCCGCTAAATATTTTATATCCGCATTGACGCCAAAAAATTTAGAAGTGAGTACCGATTTATCTAGAATACGAGAAAATCCTGTGTTCACTGGATCAATGTATACGATGTCCGCTACATCAATTAAGGATTGTGGGTTGTCCTCAAATCCATAAGGTTGCACTGGATAGCCTTCGTCGTCAATTTTTAATTTTTTTGGTCCCGTATAGCCCAAGTGCATCCAAACACTTGCAGTACCGGGTCCACCATTAAAGGAGATGACCAAGGGTCTTGTTTCCTTATTGGTTACATCCGTGCGCTCATAGTATACATAAAATAATGCGGCAATTGCTTTGCCATCCTCATCCCACACCGGCTGTGTAGTGGCAGTAACTTTATAGGGTATTTTTTGACCCTTTACCGTAACCTCCCCCTTGGTTTCGGTTTTTTGCTCCAAATTAATTTCTCTTTTGAATGCAGGGTACTGGTCTTTTTCGGCAGGCTTGGCCGCTGCAGCAGTAGGCGGTTCCATGGTGGGCCTTTGGGCTGTCACAAAAAGCGTAGTTACAAGTAACAAGACGGTGAAAAGTTGTTTTTGCATGATGCTATTGTTTATATAATTAATTTTATACTTTAAATATACGTCATAAATGCAGTTTCATAATCGCGAGAATATTTAATTTATTTAGGCGGTATTTCTGTAATTTAGACCAGTTCAAATAAGCCATTTAAAAACAGCGTTCGGATGTCAGACCTATCTCAAAAAGTAATTATTTTAACTGCACCTTCGGGGGCTGGAAAAACTTCCATTGCCCAATTTTTATTAAAACGTTTTCCTAATTTATCCTTTTCAGTTTCTGCCACCACACGCACACCAAGGGGTGCGGAAATAGATGGCGTGGAATACCATTTTATTAGCTTAGCTAAATTTGAAGGTTTGATTGATCAAAATGAATTTTTGGAACAGGAGATGGTATATAAAGATGTTTATTATGGCACTTTGAAATCCGAGTTAACAAGAATTTGGGCACTCGGCAAAACGCCCATCTTAGATATTGATGTGAAGGGCGCCATTCATGTGCAAAAACAATTAGGTGATACCTGTTTGTCCATCTTTATTCAGCCGCCTTCCATTGCGGTATTAAAAGAAAGATTAGAAGATAGAAAAACCGAAACGCCAGAAAGTATTCAAATGCGTTTGGATAAAGCAGCTTATGAAATTAGCTTTAGTCATGAATTTAATGCCATCATTAAAAACGAGGTATTGGAAGTGGCTTGCGGGGAAACAGAAAAAGTAATCATTGAATTTTTAAAATAACTTATTATGTCATTACAAGGAAAAACGGTTTTTATTACAGGCGGAAGCAGAGGCATTGGTAAAGCAATGGCATTAAAATTAGCTGGTGCAGGTGCAAATATTGTGATTGCTGCAAAATCGGTACAGGAAGATCCGCGTTTGGGTGGTACCATTTTTTCAGCAGCAGCCGAGGTGGAAGCCCTTGGTGTAAAGGCTTTAGCGGTACAAGTGGACATTCGTGATGAAGCCCAAATTGCAGAAGCAATGAAACAAACCGTTGAAAAGTTTGGAGGCATTGATATTGTTATTAATAATGCAAGCGCCATTCAATTAACAGATACTGCAAATACACCTAGTAAAAGATTTGATTTAATGCACAGCATTAATGTACGTGGTACTTTTTTAGTCGTGCAGCACGCACTGCCTTATTTAAAAAAATCATCGCATGCACATATTTTAACTTTATCTCCTCCCATTAACTTGGCACCGAAATGGTTGGGACCACATGTTGCTTACACTTTGTCAAAATATGATATGAGTATGTTAACCTTGGGTTGGGCAGAAGAATTTAAAGATGATCAAATTGCTTGTAATTCATTATGGCCTCGCACCACGATTGATACTGCTGCAGTACGTAATTTATTAGGTGGTGTAATGTTGGCTAACATGAGCCGAACACCTGCTATCATTGCAGATGCGGCATTATTTATTTTAAGTAAAGAAAAATTACAATACACGGGCAAAACATTTATTGATGAAGAAGTGCTGGCCGCGGAAGGCATTACCGATTTAGCACATTACTCCGTTGTACCTGGGGCGAAACTATTTTACGATTTATTTTTATAATTTTTTTCGATAGTATTTTAATAAATAATTGATATGATGAAACCTACTTTATTATTAAGCATGGGCCTTTTATTTTTATCGGCTACTGCACAGAAAAAAAATAAAATAGATCCGATGGTTGCACAATTGAACACCATCAAAAACGAAACGATTACTTTTTTAGACAATCGTTATGATTTAGATAAAAAAACGGCGCTGCAAATTTGGGATTTTGCCGAAGTAGGTTACAAAGAAACGAAGAGCGCTGCATTACATGTACAACATTTAAAAGAGGCTGGCTTCAAGGTGGAAACAGGCGTAGCGGATATTCCTACTGCCTTTGTAGCCACTTACGGATCGGGTTCGCCGGTGATAGGTATTTTAGCTGAGTTTGATGCTTTGCCTGGTTTGGCGCAAACAGCTAGCCCTGAAAAAAATACCATCCCTGGAAAAATTGCTGGACATGCTTGTGGGCATCATTTGTTTGGAACTGCAAGTGTAGCAACAGGCATCGTCATTAAAGAATTAATTGCAGCTGGTAAATTAAAGGGTACGATTAAGGTATATGGTTCCCCTGCAGAAGAAGGTGGCAGTGGTAAAGTTTTTTTAGTACGCGCCGGACTATTAAATGATTTAGACGCAGTTATTCATTGGCATCCAGATGTTGAAAATAAAGTGGGTACCTCGATTGCCCTTGCCAATAAATCAGCAAAGTTTAAATTTTACGGAGTTGCTTCACACGCTGCTATGTCACCTGATCAAGGAAGATCCGCATTGGATGGCGTTGAAGCCATGAACAATATGGTGAACATGATGCGAGAACATATTCCGCAAGAAACTAGAATTCATTATGTAATTACGAACGGCGGTAAAGCGCCCAATGTGGTCCCAGACTTTGCAGAAGTATATTATTATGTGCGTCATCCAAAACGCAAAGAGGTCGTAGAAATTTTTGATAGAGTAGTAAAAGCTGCTGAAGGTGCTGCTTTAGGAACTGGCACGAGATTTAATTATGATATCATTGGTGGCACACACGATTTATTAATTAATAAGACCCTTGCTGAAGTAATGCAAAGCAACTTGGAAATAGTCGGTGGCGTTACTTATTCGGAGGAAGAAAAAGCATTTGCAAAAAAAATACAACCCAGCTTTCTTGGAGCGCCCATTGCGATGGAAACAGTAGCATCGATCAAGCCACTTAGTTATGAAATGGGTGGTGGTAATACCGGTTCAACCGATGTGGGTGATGTTAGCTATTTAAAACCCACTGTTGGACTTCGTGCTGCTACCTGGGTGCCAGGAACAACTGCACATAGCTGGCAAGCAGTAGCAGCAGGTGGTACAGAGATTGGAACGAAAGGAATGTTGGTGGCAAGTAAAGCAATGGCATTAACTGCAATTGATTTAATGAGTAATCCTTTATTGATTCAAAAAGCAACACAAGAGCTTAAAACTGCTATTGGCGATTATAAATACAAAGCACTATTAGGCGATATTAAACCCGCTCTTAATTATAGAGATTAGTTAGTAAAAGAAGCGCTAAATAAAATTTACGCTTCTTTTACTTAAACCTCTTATGATTTTTCTAATAAAATATATTAGTCAAATGTCTCGGGGCGCATTTGTGGGAAGAATAATACATCTTGTATAGAGGGTTGATTCAACATCATCATACATAAACGATCTATTCCAATACCAATGCCCGAAGTAGGTGGCATACCATATTCCAATGCTCTTAAAAAGTCGTGGTCAATCAACATGGCTTCATCATCTCCTCTTTCCATGAGTGCTACTTGATCCTCGAAACGCTTACGTTGATCAATAGGATCATTCAATTCCGTATAAGCATTCGCTAATTCTTTTCCATTCACCATTAATTCAAAACGCTCTACCAAGCCTTCTTTTGATCGATGCTTTTTAGTTAAAGGACTCATCTCTACTGGATAGTCAATAATAAAAGTAGGTTGGATATATTTTGATTCACTAGTCGCACCAAAAATTTCATCAATTAACTTGCCTTTGCCAATGGTAGGTGGCACATCAATATGTAATTGCTTACAAACATCTCTTAATCCCGCTTCATCCATTGCTGAAATATCAATACCCGTATTTTCCTGTATGGCTTCCATAATCGTCACACGACGAAAAGGTGCTTTAAAATTAATAGTAGTATCGCCAACGGTTAGTTCTGTTTTTCCATGCAAGGTGATCGCAATCTTTTCAAACAATTGTTCTGTTATTTCCATCATCCAGAAATAATCTTTGTAAGCAGTATACCATTCTAATACGGTAAACTCTGGATTATGGGTACGATCCAT
>SHWT01000030.1 GCA_009693715.1 Chitinophagaceae bacterium | reverse complement strand
AACTTAAATGCACCAATTTTTGATGAATAATTCTTGGCTCCTTTTTTTAAATAATCTCCTACATACCAAATAGTTTCATCATCACTAGGATCCATAGCTGTTTGGGTATAATCTTCCCATCTAAGTGTATTGAGTTGTGATGCTTCTCCATTTATAAGTACAACTTCATTCAACGTGAGTGTCCCCAAGGGATCACCAAAATGTCGACCTGAAAATCTTTGTCCAGGAAAATCATTTTTCCCTCCGAACGAATAGCCAATACCAATATTTCCTTTTTTATCTACAGCAGCACTTGCCATCCATCTATAATTACTATCGGGCGCATAGGTTCCTTGTTGGTATAATTTAACAGTACGATCTTTATTTACCAAAAACTCATACCATCTAACGCCGCCCCCGCCTGCTGCAGTGCTTACAGAATGTACACCCACCACCGATTCTCGATTTCCAATTTTTCTATACACCAATCTAGCCATCAGCTTATCGCCTTGTGCATCTAAATGTTGATCGGTTCCAGGTTGCGGTACCGCTTTAGTTAGTTGTCCTCCCCCTAAATAATGATAAGGGGCTACCGGAATTTTGATTGGCCCTTCAATTTTAGTATTCGAAAAATTATTCCAGTCTACATGGTAATTCCACATATAAATTCCATCATCTTCCAATACATTTTTTAATTGGCTTCCGCCGGTTGCCATCATAATGCTAGGCGCTCCAACGGGAGGAAGTTGTTGACCATCTAGGTCTGCATTGATGATAAAATTCACATCCTTAATTATGAACGACTGCTCTTTGGCATCCAGCCCTTGCAACATTTTATTTCGATCAACTACATAAGCATGTTTTTCAATTACATCGTCGCCTGTACTTGTGGTAGTGTAATATCCGTCAGGCCATACAGTTGGTCTGGGATAATCAGGAAATAAGTCACGTTCAAACTCATATCGATAATAGGAACCCATTGGATCAGGTGAAGTACTAATAGCATAACACATACAAAATTTTCCATCCGCTGGTGGTGTTGGCGCTGGTGGTCGCTGCCCATTCACCGGTGGGATTTCTTTAGTAAGCTGTGGCTGAAATAATTGAACAGCTGCACCAGGTTGCATTTGGGGTGCCCTTTGTTTGGTAGCAGTATCAATATTTCTTGAAATCCCTTTTCTAAAAGTAGGCATTACAATCAACCACCTATTAGCCAACTGATCATAACGAACCACTGCATCACCGTTGTTCATGCTTTCACAAGGACCACCAAAACCACGAAATACATTACGTGTTTCAACAGGACCGTAGAGTGGCGTTCCTGATTCGGAAAAAGTTTTTCCTTTCTTAGAAAAAATAGCCATTCTAGCATTTACAATCTGCACAATATGATCAAGACCTACGGCTAATGAGTTATCGGATGGATTGCGAAGTGTAGCAGTTCCTTGCGGTCCTACAAAACTTTCACCCAAGCCATCAAAGCTGGATGTTAATACAATTGCAGTTTTACTACCAAGCGATGTTTGTTCAACAGCTGCGCCTGCAGGTTTGATCAATGGTTTATCTGCTACAAAAGGGTTTGATTCATCGTGTTTTACTGCAGCATTACTTTTTAATCTTTCTAAAGAAGGGGTTTGTTGCGCAGAGGCAACTAAAGAAAATATAATGGCGTAGCCAAACAATGCAAAAAACTTTGTCATGTGCTTAAATTAAAATGATCAAGTATAATGTTCACTTATTTACCTTTTAAATACTTATCCAACCATCTTCCTTGCTCCCATAACAAATGCAATACATTTTCTTTTCCTTTATAGCCATGCGCCTCATAAGGCAAATATACAAATCTAGCCGTGCCTCCATGTCCTTTAATCGCTGCATATAATCTTTCACTATTAATTGGGAAGGTGCCTGTATTGTCATCCATTTCGCCATGCGTCATTAATAAAGGGGTTTTAATTTTATCAGCAAAAGCAAACGGACTCATTTGTAAATACAAATCTTTGGCTTGCCAAAATGTACGCTCTTCATTTTGAAATCCAAAAGGAGTTAAAGTTCTATTATACGCTCCGCTTCTGGCAATACCTGCTTTAAATAAATTACAATGTGCTAATAAGTTAACGGTCATAAAGGCCCCATAACTATGACCGCCTACTGCCATTTTACTTCTGTCGCCTACGCCTAAGTCCACTAACTTATCAATAGCAGCATTTGCATTTAATATTAATTGATTGATAAAATCGTCGTTCGGTTTTTTATCTGGAGCACTTGCTACAATGGGCATTTCGGCATTATCAAAAATAGCATAGCCTTGTGTTACATAAAATACAGGCGATCCCCAGCTTAACAAAGTAAATTTATGTTGGTTACCTCTAATTTGACTAGCATCTGCAGCGCTAGTAAATTCTCTTGGGTAAGCCCATATTAAAGTTGGAAGCGGACCATCTTTAACTTTATCATACCCTTTAGGTAAATATAAATCGCCTGTTAAATCAACGCCGTCTTTTCTTTTATATTTAATTTTTTCTTTAGTAACACCTTCCATGCTTACGTAAGGATTTGTAAAATTAGTGATTGCATTTTTACTATTATCCTTAATACTTCTGATATAATAGTTAGGCACTTCTTTTTCAGTTTCTCGTCTAGTAATTACTTTTAAATTATTAATGTCAAGTACGTCCATCACCATTTCAAAATTATCTTCCGTACAACGCCATAAAATAGTATTAGCCTTAGTAGTTAAATCAAAAGATGCTAAATAAGGCAAATCCCCTTTTGGAGAAGCGCCTGTTATATTATTCATTAAAATGGCTTGCCCATTATTTGTCATGGCAATGACGTCACGATTGTATTTATTTTTAGTGGTAACTGGACTGCCTGGGTTGGTATAAGCATCGGTCATATTGCCTTGGTATAAAGTCGTTAAAGTATTAATGCTTGCGTCGTATCTACTTACTTTATATTGTTGTTTGCTCCGCAACATTTCTGTTACTAAAGCTATATGTTCATTACCCCATACAGTTCTACTATATCTAGTGGTTGTCTTAAATAATTCTTTGGGACTGCCAGTAAAAGGAGCAGCTAAAGCCATAACAACATCGTGAAAGGGAACATTTTTTTTCATGATACCACTGTCTAATGGGAGCGCATAGATAATGGTAGCAGCTTCATCATCTTTCCAATCAAATGCTCTTGCCACATTTTGAACATTGTCATAACCGCTTGGCGTAGTTTCTGCAGAAGCTAAATCGGCAATTGTTTTTACCATTTTACCATTTAGGTCCGTTACGTTTACAGTAGTAGCAAAACCATAAACAGTTACTAAATAAGAAAATGGTTTGTTAATAGTACGTGTTAAAAAATATTTTTTATCTGGAGATAAATCAATAGCACTTACTATAGCAGGGGCACCAATTTTTATTTCAACACCTGCATTATTTTTTACCAATTGAGCAGTTGCTAAATACTCAAATGCATATTCATCATAAGGTGATTTAATTAAATCTTGATAAGTAACACTAGGTGCTACCTTGCCTAAACTTTCTTGAATCGTTGGGCCCTTAGGCGTAATGGGCTTTTTGCTCATTTGAGCATCAGTATGTGTATTTATCTTATATAGTACTGTTGTATCATCTAACCAGATTAGGCTACTACTCAATACAATGTTTGCTGCATTTTTATTTATTTTACTACATGTACTTGTTTTAATATCAATGACCCAAACATCGACAGCTGTAGCTGTAACATTGTAAAAAGCAATTTTATTTTCTGAAGGATTCCAAGTAGGATTCAAGGCCGATAAATTACTAGGCAACCCTACAATTGAAATCATTTTTCCAGTGACTAAATTTTTAAGACTAAGCTGCTTGATAAAATTTTGTCTAGATAAAGAAAAATTGTTTGGATTAATACGTATACCAGCAATTTTAAATTCTGGTTGACCTAATTCTTCTACAGTAGGATAAAAGCTTCTTTCCATGACCAACATCAATTGCGCTTTTCCATCAACACTAATAGTTGGCGCGGGAGGAGCTAACAATAAGTCGGCAACTTCCTTGGATGGCTTTTGATAACTAGTAGATTCCTGTGCTTTTGCAAAAACAAAAATGAGTGTAAAAGAGAGTAGTGTAAGTACTTTTTTCATAGTATTAATTTCACTCAAATTAATTAAAAAAAGTAACAAACACACATAATACTTGAACTTACAATATACAGTTACATGTATATATTTGTCATGAGTTTAAACCGACTAATCAGTATTGCACATAAAAAAAGATGAATTACTTAATTCATCTTTTTTACCAACCTATTACATTAATGATTGGCAACCTAACAGTTTCATTTAACTAATTCTCGTCCTCTTTTTCAAAATCATCCTCATCCACATGTAGGACGATACAAAAATTTGTTATGTTATCTTATTGACAGCACTGACAAACCGTTGACATTTTTCTGAAACTGTTCCTTGCTCATAATCCGTGATGCGAACTTTTACAAAATTATAGTGGACGTGAATTTCTGGATGATGGTCCTGGATAATGGCAATTTGCATGACTTTATTAGAGAATAAGACCACCTCATTATAGTTATCAAACTTGAAAGTCTTTTCTAGTTTATTACTTATTTCAGTCCAATCGCTAGCTGTCATAGGAGTATATTCAAACTTGATTAATTCGTCTAACGAAATATATTCTAAAGTTTTAATATGCGTTGCCTTCAATATAATAGGAGGAGCTACATTATTTTGATAGGCTT
This sequence comes from Chitinophagaceae bacterium, assembly GCA_009693715.1. Taxonomy (GTDB): domain Bacteria; phylum Bacteroidota; class Bacteroidia; order Chitinophagales; family Chitinophagaceae; genus Sediminibacterium. The sequence goes on along the minus strand of SHWT01000030.1, from coordinate 14,253 downwards.
CTATCCATCTAGACACACAAAGGCACCATTTATCTCCCTCCACCAGCCCTTTAAAGCCAGTTGGTGGGTAATCCATTGTCAAATCATTGCCTTTACTTTTGGAGAATTGTAAAAATGCATCGGTCACAACCGCACAAACAGTATGTGTTCCCCTATCATTTGCTCCTGTGTTACAACAGCCATCTCTGTAAACACCTGTCATGGGGCTTGTTCCGCATACAATTAATGGTTCATTGAAAACATTTAGCGCTTCGTTCATAGGGTTCATTTAGATATTGATTTATTAGCTTTCATAATAAATAGCCATTGTGGCCAATCATTAAGGCAAAAGATAGCGTGTATATTAATTATAAAAACAAGTTAAGCATTAAAAAAAATAGAGCCTGAATAATAAGTAAACTTGTGGCAAAGGTATTCACCCTAATTATTTTAAGACGCATTTTAATGCCTAACAAAACAGCACTAATGATAAACCAACATATATAATTAAGTAAAGGAATATGTCCGTTTTCCCAGGACCAAAAATTTAATTTAACAGCAACAGGTTCTAGAATAATATCAAAGCAAGTTGCAATAGCAGCGCCACCTAATACCACAAAAATTGAGAACGTCCATGTGGCAATATTTACATTCAATTTCGTTCGGAGTATATCAAAGACTTGTGTGAGTAAAGATCCCGAACAAAATACGATGATAAACCAATTTAACCCTATTAATACCGGGACACCATAAATCTTTGGACCTAATACTTGACCATATTGGTAATCGCCAAAAAGAAGGCCTGTATTGACACCAATTATTTCCGTTGCCATACCAATTACAAAAGAAATAATGAAAAAAATAAAATATTCCTTGGATAATATTATTTGCGTATTTGAAAGCAGTAAAAACATAGTCAATAATACAATGGGTGTACTATAGACAAACCAATCTTTATAGGGCGTAAATAAAATACCTAGCACCCCAGTTACATGAAATAACAAGGCTAAAAAAATTGGGCTATATTTTTTAATCTGGGGCATTGTTGAATTAAATATTATGCTTGTATTTATCTATAATTAAATTGGATACAATTGCTGCGCTTGACAAACAAAGCGGTATGCCTCCCCCTGGATGTACACTGCCTCCAACAAAATAAAGGCCACCGGTAGTTTTACTGTAATTAGGATGCCGCATAAAAGCTGCCATCCTGCTATTAGAACTAGTTCCGTACAAAGAACCCATATAAGAAGCGGTTTTTGACTCAATGGTCACCGGTGTAAGTACTTCAGAGACGGCTATAAAAGATGCTATATTTTCCCCTATAATTTTATTTAATTTTTGAATGATAACTTGACGATAAAACTGCTCTAAACTAGTCCAATCCTGCCCATTATTTGCTGGAACGTTAACCATCACAAACCAGTTTTCTTTACCCAAAGGTGCATGTTCACCAGGCTCTAGTTTGTTGGTGATATTAATATACACTGTTGGGTCGTTAAATGGTAGTCCTGTATTAAAAATGGCATCAAATTCAGCTTTGTAATCTCCACTAAAAAATATATTATGCAAGTCTAACATTGGAAAAGTCTTATTCATCCCCCAATAAAAAATTAAAGCACTGCTACTTCTTTCCTGTTTTTTTACTTTTGCAGCCGAAGTTGAATCGTTTAATAAATTTTTATATGTAAAGTATACATCCATATTACTTACTACAATAGCTGCATTTTGTTGATCATTATCAACCATTACGCCCGTAACGCAATTATTTTGAGTTAGTATATTTTGAACTGATTTTCCAAATGAAAATTGAACGCCCAGTTTTAGTGCTAAACGATATAATGCATTGGTAATGCTTATCATTCCGCCTTTAGGATAAAAAGCACCTTCATTGTGTTCTAGATGTGCTATTAAAGAAAGCATTGCGGGCGCCTTGTATGGGTTGCTGCCATTGTAAGTGGCAAACCGATTAAATAGCTGTACTAGTTTAGGTGACCTAAATGCTGTTTCATTATAATCATTTAATGACTTAAAAAGATAGGCCAATTTTAGCTTGCTTATGGCTTTGATGATTGGCGCCTTAAAGAGCGTCTGAATAGTATGTAAGGAATGTCGTAAAAAGATGACAGCAATTTGATTGTATGCTGTCGATGAATTATACAAATATTGATATAAATTTTTAGTAGGTTCATTGGTCTTCTGCTGCAACTCTTTTGCAAATGCATCTTTATTAGTATATGCTTTTATGCAAACGCCATCATCATAAAAATAATTACAAGCGACCGATAACTTTTCATAAGTAAAATAAGATGCAATCGGTTCATTTGCCAAGGTAAATAGCTCTTCAATTAAATGAGGGCTTGTGAATAAACTTGGACCAGCATCAAACCTGAAACCATTGGTTTCAAAATGACTTAATTTCCCACCTGGATAATCGTTTTTTTCAAAAACGTCTACATTGTACCCTAGTAATTTTAGCCTAATTGCGGTGGCCATTCCTCCCACGCCTGCGCCAATAATGATTACTTTTTTAGAAGACACGCGGTATTAATATTTCAGAGGGATTAGCTTAATGATGCCTAATCTATTAAATAATTTGATGATTGGATACACTGGATCTATTTCCCACCACTTTGCTGCAAAATTTGGTCTTGCTCCAGCATGGTGATGATTATTTTGAAACAATTCTCCCAGCATTAAGAAATCTATAAATAATGTATTTTTTGATTGGTCTTTTTCACCTGGAAAATTTCGGTACCCATACTTATGACCTGCCCAATTTACAATAGCGCCTTGTATTGGACCCATTAAAAAATGGATGGGTAGCAATAAGTACATCCACCATGAAGTGGCGAAATTGATATAAAATAATATATATAGTGCAGCAAATGATAATCTTGTAGCAATATGATCTGCTATTTTATCAATTTTTAGATATACTGGAAAATTTTTATCAAACCGTTTTTCTATTTCAAGCGTTCCATGTAACACGCCATTGTATATGTCTTTTGTATGCATCATCATTGTGAAAACCTCTTTGAAAAAATGTGGCGTGTGTGGATCTTTCTCTGTATCACTATACGCATGATGCATACGATGTAATATTGCATAAGCGCGAGCATTTAAATAAGAACTTCCTTGCGTTACCCAAGTGAAAATATAGAAGAACTTCTCCCAAAAGGGAGACATTGTAAACATCTTATGCGCCGAGTAACGATGTAGGTAAAATGTCTGTCCAAATAAAGAAAGATACCAATGAAATAAAAGAAAAATCAACACTACCATTATAAAAAAATATTTAGATGTAAAATTATCATAGTTAGTTTATAACTTATAAGTCTGTTTAACAAAAGGATGTATTTTAGGGCTAGTTGCTTATATTTTTTGCTAAAAAATAAACTTAGTACTTAAAAAATTAGAGTCATCTGAGGCAACAATTTCATTGATGATTTCTTTATTTTCATCTGTAAGTTTCGCAGCAACCAACGATCTAATTGAAAATGACCTCAAGGCATCCACAACAGATAAAGTACCCTCGGCACTGTCCTTTCGACCCGTAAAAGGAAAACTATCAGGTCCTCTTTGACACTGACAATTGATATTAACACGACTCACTTGATTCACTAATGGATCAATCAAACTTGCTAACTCTGCTTTATTTTTTGAAAACAAACTTACTTGTTGGCCATGCGTTGATTTAATAATATACTGAATAGGTTCCTCGATATCATCAAAAGGGATAATAGGAATGATTGGACCAAACTGCTCTTCACTGTATACCTTCATTTTATGGTTCACTGGAAATAATATAGCTGGATAAAAAAATGTTTCCTTGATGGTTCCTCCATTTTCATTCATCACCATTGCTCCATGTAGCTTTGCATCCTGAATTAAATCATTTAAATAGGCTGGTTTTCCTGGTTCAGGTAGCGGTGTTAAAGTGACCCCTTTTTCCCAAGGCAATCCAAATTGTAATTTTGCAACATGCTCTTTTAACAATTCAATAAATTCATGCGCAATGGATTGATGCACGAAGATAGTTTTAAGTGCCGTACACCTTTGTCCATTGAATGAAAGTGCCCCTAATACGGTTTCTTTAACTGCTAAAACTATATCAGCATCTTTGGTTACAATGGCTGCGTTTTTAGCATCTAACCCTAAAATAGCCCTTAAACGATTTACTTTAGGATGTAATTTTTTTAATTGATTAGCTACCTTGCTGGAGCCAATCAATGTAAGAACATTTATTTTTCCAGATTCCATTAACGCAGGTATAATCACATTACCACGTCCATAAATTGTATTTACAACCCCTTTAGGAAAGCATGATTTAAACGCTTCAAGCATTGGATAATGCAATAAAGTGCCATGTTTTGGTGCTTTGAATAATAAAGTATTTCCCATGATAATTGCAGGTATCAGGGTGGTAAATGTTTCATTCAAAGGATAATTAAATGGCCCCATACACAAAACAACCCCTAATGGTGATCGTCTAATTTGAGCCACGATACCTTGTTCTATTGTAAATCTTGACGAATCCCTGTCAATATCCTTTAGTGCTTCAATGGTAGCATAAATATATTCAACAGTTCTGTCAAATTCTTTTTCTGAGTCTGCATACGTTTTTCCAATTTCCCACATTAATAATTTTACAACGATTGCTTTTTGTTCAAGCATTTTAGTAATAAAATTTTCAACACACTTTATACGCTCTGAAACGGACATGGTTGGCCACTCCCCCCTACCATCGTTATATGCTTTACATGCAGCATCTAGAGCAATTTTTGCTTCTTTCTCCGTACAAATGGGATACGAGCCAATTTTGATACGCTCTATTCCGTTTGGAGTATGGTGACAGATGGGCGAAAAAACTTCATGGGTTGGGCCATCCCAAGTAATTAGTTCTCCGTCAGACAAATAGGTCTTTTGATCAATGAGTACTGGTAATACAAATGCCTCTGGTATTGTGTTCTTTTCTATTATTAAATGATCCAGTTGTTCTTGAAATGTCATACTTATTCTTTTATTATAATTTTATAACAAATAATGAAGACTATTGTTGTATTCTTATGAATATTAAGTTCAAAAAAAACAGGTATGGGAACTAGTAAATTGTTAAGTCTAAGCTAAAAAAATATGATTATAAGTTTAACAAAAAAAATCATCTCGTTGATTGAGCACATTTTTCCCAAAATTTAATAAAGGAAGGGTAATAACCAGTAACAGACGGAAACATCCAATCTCGTTGATCTTTAAAACCGGGATAATATTCAAATGCTGGATGTTCTTTTGAAATGAGTAGTTCGTTTATCTCCATATTACTTTCCTTATAGAGCGCTACAATTTCTGATATCTCTCCAACAAAGACTTGTATACCAGGAATATTTTTAGAAAGTGCCAATACCAAATTAATTACCTTTTCGCTAACAGGATTTAAATTAAAATGAGATGGCTCTAAAAGCAATACCCTGTTTACATTTTCATTTGCACGCCAAGTTGGATCCAAATTATAGGAGTTGTATAGAAGCGTGGGTTTAGATAAATCTAGTATAGGGCTTTTTGTATTTGGTAAAATTGTATTTAATTGTAATGAAGTGGTTAATGTTAAAGAATCAGGTACTTTTATGCTAGCAATTTGCTCATAAGTATTATCTAAAAAAGTACCACTTTGATTTGTATTGGTGTACTTATTAATATTTTCTTGATTACAATAATATTTTTTTGAAGAAAATGATGCAGCCACCCATTGCCAACTGCAATTGTTACTGGCGATATCCCCATCCAACAAATGATAGTATAACCATTTAGCAGGTTTTTGCCAATGTGCTTTCCCAATATTACAAGCAATTGATGCTACATACATTCTTATGTGGTTATGTAAATATCCAGATTCATATAGTTGACTTATTTGTTCATCTATTACTTGTATACCTGTATTACAGTTTAATAAAGAAGTCAACATTTCATGATGATTAATCCCTGGTTGTGCTTGTTTTAAATCATCCCAAATTTGTTCTTTTTTATTCTGCCATACTTTTTGATAATACTCACGCCAAGCAAGTTCTTGAATTAATTTTTCACTTTGTAACAAAGTATAACCATTTTTTAAAATGGCATCCATTACCTGCTTGGTAGATATTACTCCCCTTGAAATGTAAGGGGACAAATAAGTAATGTCACCATTTAAGAAGTTCCTTGTTTTTGAATATTTCTCTGGATGAATAGCATTTATTTTAGAAAGGATTGAGTCGAAATCGGTTGGAAACATTTGATTATACTTTTGCATATGGTAGTCGCGCTAAACTTTTTGATAAATGATAGCTATCAAGTCCAGAACAGGTGACAGTTCCTGCTTTTTCAATATCCAAAAAGCCATCTTCCTGCATGCAGTCCTCGGGAATATAAATATTTTTAATTTCGCCGATAATCATGATAGTATTATTAATAGTCAAATCGATTCGTTGTTTAAATTCCATTTCAAGCTGAATATTACTTTCTTTTACAAATGGCGCTTTACAATTAAATTTATATTCAGTACTTAAACCTATAGCATCAAACTCTGATGCCTCTTTTGGATACCTTGCTGAAGTTTGGTGCGCTTGCTTATAAATACTTTCATTCAAATGGTTTAAAGTATATGAACCCAGCTCCAAAATATTTGCCAAGGTGTGGCGTTCGACAGAATCTGGTCGCATGATAAAACTAATTAAAGGAGGATTTGAACCAATATGAACAATGGAGCTAAAAATAGCTAAATTAGTTTGGCCTTTCAAATCAATGGTACCAATAAGACAAATACTTTTAAATCCGCCTACACTATTGATTAAGTGCGCTCGCTTACGTTGCTCCATCTGTATTAAATCGGTTTCTGTAATTTGCATTTTCATATAATATTTCGATTATCTAAATCATTTAAAAAGATATTGGCGTTGGATAAATGCGCATTTTGTTTATCCGAACTCATTTTATCAAAAGTATGTACAAGCATGCCTATTCTTGGATTGCTTAAGAAAAAGGTTCTGTGCACATGCATGAATCGCCAAAATAAACCATCCCAAACTGGTTGCCATGCTCCTTTTTCATAGTCACTCATCTTCATTAAATAATTGCTTCCACTGATATATGGTTTAGTCGTCATTAAACCGCCATCAGCAAACTGTGTCATGCCATATACATTCGGCACCATGACCCAATCGTAGGCGTCAATAAACATTTCCATAAACCACTTATAAACTTCATCTGGATCAAATTCGCATAAAAGCATAAAATTACCTAGCACCATTAGTCTTTCAATATGATGACAATATCCGGTTTCCAATGCTTTTTTTATAGTAATATCAATAGGTACAATACCCGTGGTACCGTTCCAAAAACTTGCTGGAATTTTTCGAGTAAATTTCCAGTAATTCGTAGTTCTTTGCGTTGAACCTTCTCGCTCATATACGATTCTGATAAATTCACGCCATCCCATGATTTGTCTAATAAACCCTTCTATTGAATTTAATGGAATATTATTTTTATTTGAAAAGGCTATTGCTTGATCTATGATTTGCTGTGGACTTATTAAACCAATATTGAGCATTGGACTCAGCACAGAATGATGCAAAACGGATTCCTTTGTTACAATGGCATCTTCATATATTCCAAATTTTTCAAATCGATCTTGCAAAAATTCTTCAAACCATTTTTCTGTATCTATAAAATTGATGGCAAATAGATGCTCCTTATTTATTGATCCATAATTATTTGGATAATTTTTTTTTACATATTTTTCAGCTTCCTGTACAAATTCGTTAACAGGAGCCGTTGGTATTTTTGGGACAACTTCTTTTTTAGGGAATTTAGATCTGTTATCTGCATCATAAGTCCATCTCCCACCCAATGGTTTCCCATCCTTCTCAAGTAGTATGTTTCTAGACTTTCTTTGCGAAGTGTAAAAATCAGTTTGAAAATAGGTTTTCTTTTTAGAGAAATGGGCGTCCACATCATTTAAACTATTTAAAAAATTAGGACAATTATAAATAATTAGTTCAATACCATATTTTTTACAACTTGATTTAATTTTCTCTAACAACCAACTATCAACCGGATCTACAATATGAATTTGTTTGACTTTATTAGTATGTAGCTTATCAATAAGTAAAGCAATCCTATTTTGAGTTTCTATTGATTCAATATAATGAACAACAATCCCCTGCTCTTTTAAAAATTGTTCATAAAATTTCATGCTAGCCCTATGCAAGACAAGTTTTTCTTTGTGAAAATGGTATTGATTAAAAAAATGCCATTCCTCTAGCAAATAGACAGGTCTAGTAAAATGAATAGCAGGATGTTCCTTATACAATTGATTGGGGAATATTATTGAAACTTGCATTGACATCTAGTACTGTTTGGTCTAACTACATAACAATATCAGCTTCAGATTGTTTTGAATAAAAATTTTTTAATTTGGGCTAGATTTTCACCAAAACGGGTTAAAAAGGTGAAATAGGAAAAATATAAATATATTTTAATCATGTATCCCCCAGAACCCTCATAAATTAAATCCAGGTCTCTTCCGTCTATTCGGGATGGGCAGACAGGCTAAAAAACTATATCTGAAGGGTTTCGGTATTAATTTTTAAAGGCCCTTTTGTTTGGTTCAAATTTCTGACATATTTGTGCCAGGTTTTTATGTTTATATAGTGATAACCAGTATGAATTAAAATTGGCGGGATTTCGTGGCCGTAATAGTTTTTTGAAAATAGTGCTCTTTTTGTGTTATATAATTCACTATTTTTAAAACAAAACCCATTTAAACTAAATTTAAAATATTTTATCAACGAGCAAACATTACAATGAACAAAAACTTACTATATATATTTCTACTTTCTTTTATTTACTTTCCATTTAACCGTATTTATGCGACACATTACCAATTTGAAGCGGTAATACACCAGCAGGGTCAGCTCCTTGACACTAATACGAATGTGCCCAAACAAAGGACAAAAATTTGGAATGCCCAATCCGAATACGGTGATAGGGTTTTAAATCATTGGACAAGTAGAAGTTTAGATGAAATAAAACAAAGTGGGAAAGTAGATGCCCCACGTGTATTACTTGCTAATTTATTTGCTAAAAAAAATATTTCTCAGACGAATGCTTTCATATTAAATATGCAAGTAAATGGTGTATCAGGAACGAGATGGGCATTGAATAAAAATGGAGATTATGATTTTTCATTAACAATTCTCACTACAATTTTATGGAAATTTGGAGACCAACCAAATATACTTTTTCCAGCCACTGCAAATTATTTGCTGAATGTGCTAATGATAGAATCGGGGAATAAATTTAGATACGCCACGCCTAAAACATTGGGCTTGTTAAGAGAAACCGAAAACCATATTTTAATGACCGAAGGTTCAAAGTATTTAAAAAATAGGTGGTTGATGATTCACGGTGATACCAATCCAATATACAACAATAGCAAGAATGGCATGGAGCAGAAACTATTGAATGAATTAATTCATATGAAAACTAAAGGATTGTATGAGTTTAATTCCTTGCCTTATATTGGATATACCATTACTGCATTATTAAATTTAGAAGCCTTTGGTTCTGACGATATGCAATTAGCAGCAAGAGATGTATTGGATTATATCAATTGGTGTTACACTTTGGGTAGTTATCAATTAAAACATTATGCCCCAATGCGCCGACGTTATGAAAAAGCAGGTATACAGGAAATTAAGACCGATTATCATTCACTGTTTATGAAGGCCTGGCTAAGTTATTCGCCATTAAATTTTGATAATAGCAAAGGGCATACAAGTTCACCGCATTCCTTAATGGGAGTAACAATGCCTTATCGACCTGCAGATCAAGTAGTAAAATTGCAAAATGACAAAATGAATGGTTATTATGTAAAACTAGGGCATGGTCGTAATGCTTCTCCTGAAATTTATTCAGCAGGAAAACATTTTTTATTGTCTGCAGGAGGTGTAAACAGGGGGGAACTATCTTTAATTGTAGCAAGGCCCATTTGCCTATTCCTAAATGATTCTGCTACATCACTATCTGAAACCTTTAATATAGCAGGCCCCGGTATTGATTTTAAAGGATGGAATAATACGGGAGTATACAAAAACTTTGCTTGCGCAGCTGGTCCAGTAAGTATTCCGAGTAATTGTAAGCCCATTGCACAAATAGGAAATTGGGTAATGTATCAAATGCAAGATGGTATAGTTTTAGTAATTTATTCAACACCTAAATTTGGATTAATGGCTGTTTTTGAAAACATACCAACTACAAATTTACTTGACCAAGTTGTTGCATTAAATTTAAATGGCCAAAATTTAAATACTAGTTTTCAATTTCCAAATGGCGCAAAAATTAGTTACGATGTTTTAGCTCCGAAATCAAAATGGGTAATAAAATCCGTGAATGATGAATTACAAAAACGAAATTTTGACCGATGGTCTTTGATTGACGGGAATTTTAATTAGTAATTGGAACATACCATGAAGGAAAAGGTGTGGAATTGACGCACAGTATAAAAGAATATATTTCAAGGGTTTTCAGTAACTTCAAACCATGAAACAATTCATCTTTACCATTTGCATTTTCACCAGTATTAACTGTATCGCCCAAAACAGTTCTAGCAACTTTCTGTATTATGGAAGAACTACCGGAAAATTACCTGCCTTGTCCTATGGTATGGGTGAAGACCGACTAGGCGGTGCTAAGATGGGTTATATTGATTCCAATGTATTATTAAAAATAGTTGATTCAGTTAAGGATATGTATACCGTTCAATTATCAAAATTTCATACTGCACTTATCGAAAAAGCATATGTTAAACCAGATTCATCTTCCCCAATAAAAAAACCTTACCACTTAACAGGTTCCTTTATCTCAAAAGGTGATTCCATATTCGATTACGTTAATATATATCTTGACGAAAAGCTACCCTATAAATCCTGGATGGAAATAAGCCCTGGTAAAATCATGATCGATCTTTACGGAGTTCAAAGTAATACCAATTGGGTAACCCAATTAAGTTCACTGAAAGAAGTTAAAAACGTTTACTACAATCAAGTGGAAGATGACGTTGTTAGGGTAACCATTGAATTAAAACATGCACAGCATTGGGGTTATTCGATTTCCTACACAGAAAAGTTTTTAAGTGTTCGAATAAAGCGTCAGCCCACTAAATTAGATATTCGTCAAATGGTCATTGCTATTGATGCAGGCCATGGAGGGAACAATAGTGGTGCTTCAGGATTAAAGCTAAAAGCATCTGAAAAACAACAAACCCTTCTTTTTGCAAAAGCACTTGAAAAATCTTTGAAAAAGCTAGGGGTGAAGAAAATCATCATGACGCGAAAAACAGATACTAGTTTTGATAATAAAGATCGTATCCTATGGTTGCAGCAGCAAAATCCTGATTTTGAAATTTCATTGCACTTAAACTCGAGTTCAAAAGAATCAGTGAAAGGTGTAAGCACCTATTATAAACATATAGGCTTTAGACCACTTACTACTACCATTTTAAAAAGAATGCTTGAATTGAAATTAGATGAGTTTGGTAATATTGGTCATTTCAACTTCGCATTAAACGCACCTACTGATTTTCCGAATTGTTTGGTCGAAATTGCATTCTTAAGTAATCCAGAGGATGAAAAAAGAATTGTGAAACCAATTTTTCATGCGCAAGTTGCCGGAAAAATTCAACTTGGGATTATGGATTGGTTGAATAGCATGAAATAATTGTATAACACTTCTAATACATAATGCTACCTTTGCACCTAAGCAGAAATTAGCAAAAAATGATTTATAAGATTCTTAGTGTAATTGGTCTGGCCACTTTTGAGATATATGCTGCAATACCAGCTGGATTTGCTTTTAACCTACATCCACTAGAAATTTTTTCATACAGTGTTTTGGGAGGTTTAATAGGTGTTTTTGTAGCAGCATACCTAGGTGACATCATTAAAAAATGGGTAAGTTCATTAAGAAAAACTAAAGTCAATAAAGTTGCCAAAGAGCCTGGATTCGTCTTAAAAATTTGGGAGAAATATGGTGTCATTGGTTTAGGCTTATTGGGCACGATGAGTGTTGGAGCTCCTATAAGTATTGGCATTGGAGTAAGCTTTAACGTTCCTACTAATAAAATGGTATTTTGGTGCAGTCTAGGAGTGGTATTGCGCTGTGTTATATTCACAGCAATTGGTTATTTTGGGCTTAAATTGATTTAATTTTTATCTTAAAAACATGCAAGTAACTATTTTACGTGTTGCCCGAAAAATTCATAGAACAATGGGCGCATTCTTGTTTTTATTCTTTTTTATTGTTGCCATCACCGGATTAATGCTAGGTTGGAAAAAAAATAGTAACGGATGGATACTTCCAGCAACCACAAAAGGAATCTCTACAAATTTGGATACTTGGAAAACAACGAAAGAACTTTTAAAAATTGCTGACAGTGTTTTAATTACTAAAGTAGATAAATCATTAAGCACTAATTTAGACAGAATTGATATCAGAAAAGATAAGGGAATCGTTAAATTTGTATATACCGAAAACTATTGGGAGATTCAATTAGATGGACAATCAGGAGATGTTTTACAGATAAGTCAGCGCAGATCTGATTTTGTTGAGGATATACATGATGGATCATTCCTTGATTACTATTTTAAAAACGACGGAGAACCCATTAAACTAATTTATACATCGATCATGGGTGTTGCATTATTCTTTTTTACGGTGACTGGATTTTGGTTGTGGATAGGTCCAAAATTAATCAGAAATAAAAAAAGAAACTAAGCATTTAACACGGATGTAAAATGGGATGGTAAAAGCTTTTTTATATTTTTATTTCTTCCATAACTTAAAATCATCCCAATATATATTGAGTGATTTCCCTTGTTGCTTCAAATAGGCAATCAATTCCTTGGAGGTATACATTTTCATTGGATTGAAATGGGTTACCCCATCAGGACCTGTATCCGTTGAATTTTGAGTAAAATTGGTAATATCGAAGATCATTTCTTTTTTGCCTCCATCGGGTTCAATAGTCATATAGAATCTTCCATTTTTTGCATTCCCTTCCTTGAAATAATATTCAAGGGTAAACCATTTACCTATCGGCACTGCTGACTTAGCGCCACTTTCAGACCATAAAGTAGTGTACTGCTGGCTACCATCCGGATTCAAAAGACAATCCTGTGCATCAATAATAAAATGAAGGTCATCCTCGGTTGGAATCAGTTTGCCAATACCCAGGGTAAGCCTATAACGATTGGGTACTGTTTGACTCCAGGTAATATTGTTCCATATTTCCACAATGGTGAGCCATTTAATGGTATTGGGATACTTTCTTAACAGGCTGAACTCGTCTGGAAGAAAAATGCGAACAGACTGATAATATTCTTTGTATGCACTTTTAATTCCATAAAATTCATATTGTACCCTTGCCTTTACACCACCACCTGTTTCTGTCCAAGAATCATTGATGCTGTAATGCAAAACTTTATTGGAAGCATTGACTGGATCTACCGAGATTTTGGCAAATCGCTTGTTAAGATCTCCTCCATTATAATTGAAATAGGGTCTTGTACTCAAAACGTTCCCTTCCAGGGCATCCCAATCATTGCTAGATCCCAATAATGCATCTTTCCCAGTAATCCGGTCTGTAGTTGCGTTGATAGGAACCACTGCGCATGGCGGTTCGAAATTTGATTGAAAAACCAAGGAACCTTTGAGTGTTGCAGGATCAATTAATTGGGGTACAATGGTCACCGGCGGGTTGACAACTGGGGTAACAACAACAGGCGTTGTGGTTGTGGTTTTTTTACAACCACCCATTATAAAGAATAGTATGGATAAAATACAGCAATTTAAAAAAGATCTCATATAATAAAGATAATTAAAGCTTAAATATAAAATATTATACTGGGAGTTCATTGATTGATTATCTTTAATTTATAAATAATAATATATGAGATATTTTAAAATTCTTATGCTGCTTGTTTTATTTTCTTTAAAAATACAAGCTCAAAAAAGGGAAATTTTAAATACGCCCTATTATAGTCAAAAGGATATCTCAGATCCATATAAAGAAAGCCAATGCAAATTGGACATTTATTTACCCAATAATAACAATAAGGCATTGCCTGTAATTGTTTGGTTTCATGGTGGCGGATTAAAAGGCGGAACCAAAGCAATTCCTGAGGAATTAAAAAACGATAAGTTTATCATTGTATCCGCAGCATACAGATTAAGCCCCAAAGT
>SHWT01000029.1 GCA_009693715.1 Chitinophagaceae bacterium | reverse complement strand
CCTGCAATGAAAATTTCAACATAGTCCCCTTTTTTTACTGGGTGGTTTAACTTAGGGAAAACGACCACTTTGTTTTGACTTGTGCGGCCCATCCATTCGGCGTCACTTTTTTTACTATCTCCTTCAATCAATACTTCAAAACATTTACCCACATCTCTTTTATTACTTTCGTTGGAAAGCGTCCATTGGACATCCACTATTTCTTGTAGCCTTCTTTTTTTAATTGTTTCTGGAATATCATCCTCGTATCTTTTTGCTGCAAGGGTACCTGGTCGCTCAGAATAAAAATACATATAGCTATAATCGTATTGTGCAGCTTGCATAATGCTAATGGTATCTTGGTGATCCTGTTCTGTTTCAGTACAAAATCCTGCAATGATATCGGAGGAAACGGTACAGGTTGGCATTATTTCTTTGATGCGCGCCACTTTGGATAAATACCACTCACGCGTATAAGTTCTGTTCATTAATTGCAATACGCGCGTACTTCCGCTTTGCACTGGAAGATGAATGTATTTACAAATGTTAGGATACTTGGCCATGGTGAACAATACTTCATCTGTAATATCTTTTGGATGGGAAGTACTGAATCGAACCCTTAAAGTTGGACTAATTAATGCAACAGTTTCAAGCAGCATGGCAAAAGTGGTACTTGCATTATTTTCAGGATTGTTCCAATAGTAACTGTCTACATTTTGACCTAATAAGGTAATTTCTTTATATCCTTTTTCAAATAAGTCGCGACATTCTGCAACAATTGAAAATACATCTCGGCTTCGTTCACGACCTCTTGTAAATGGTACCACACAAAAACTACACATATTATTGCAGCCACGCATGATGGAAACAAATCCACTAATGCCATTGCTGTCTAATCGAACAGGGGAGATGTCGGCATAGGTTTCATCTCTACTTAATAAAACATTCACCGCTTTTTGGCCAGTGCCTGCATCATTAATTAAATCGGGTAGTGAACGGTATGCATCCGGTCCAACTACCATATCCACCAATTTCTCTTCCTCTAATAATTTTGATTTTAATCTTTCCGCCATGCAACCCAAAACACCCACCAATAGTCCTGGATTTTGTGTTTTTAATTTTCTAAACTCCGTTAAACGTTTGCGGACGGTTTGTTCCGCTTTTTCACGGATGGAGCAGGTGTTTAATAATATTAAATCAGCTACTTCAATATTTCTGGTACTCCCAAATCCATTTTTTGCTAATATAGATGCCACCACTTCGCTATCGGCAAAGTTCATTGCGCAGCCATAACTTTCGATATAGAAATGCTTTGTGAATTGATCCTGTTGCGTCGCATCAGAAAAAACCTCACCTTGTCTTAATTCATCATGTTCCTTGTTCAAAGTCTGCATTAATTCCATTAACCTATTTTAAAGGACAAATTTAGTAAAAATTTATAGTATATGCCAACTTGTCATACACTATTCCCTAATTATTTGATAATTAAACCATTATTAAGGGTAATTAAATATATGAGTGATTCGGAAAGCTTTCCACGAAAAATTACATAGGCTTATAAATCAATCATTTACTATTGTATTGTTATATTTGATAAAAACCGGCAAATGCGTCAAGGGCTACTTTTTATTTTGTTTCTTCATTTAGCAACTATAATAATTGCCCAAAATACTACCGTAATAAAATTACGCTCTGAAACTGCCCGAAACATTCGTAAGGATAATGACACTTCTCGCTGGAATTGGAAGCAAGGGGGGTTATATAATTTTAATTTATCACAAAGTTCATTGAGTAATTGGGCAGCAGGTGGTGATAATTTTAATATGGCTATTGGTTCTTATTTCAATTATTTCGTTTTATTCAAGAAGCCGCATCAAAATTGGGATAATAATTTAGATGTAAACCTTGGGTTTATTCAATCAACCAGTTTGGGTGGCCGAAAAAATGACGACCGATTTGATTTATTAAGCAAGTACGGATACCAAATTGATACTTCAGGTATGTGGTTTGTTTCCGGACTATTTAATTTTAGATCTCAATTATTAGATGGATATAGTTTTAGTGGGACTAATAAAACATTAACCTCCTCTTTCTTATCTCCAGCATATATTATTTTATCAGCAGGTTTGGATTTTAAGCCATCAAGCCGTTTTTCCATATTCTTTTCTCCTTTAACTTCTAGAACCACTTTGGTGTTAAATACCACTTTATCCGACTTGGGTAAGTATGGGGTGAAGCCAGGATCCAAGATATCAAGAGAGACGGGTACTTTTATTACGATTAATTATAGCGATAATTTGGCTACAAATATTATGTATCGCGGCAGGGCAGATCTGTTTTCAAATTATAATGACAAGCCAGAGAATATAAATGTATACATGACCAATTATTTTAGCTTTAAAATAAACAAATATTTTTCAGCTACTTACAATTTGGATTTGATCTATGATGATAAAATAAGAATATTTGGACCCAACAAAACTTCCCCAGGTTTGCAACTTAAAAGTATCATCGGCATTGGTTACCAAAAAACTTTACAAGTAAAAAAGACTTTGATTAAAACAAAACTATAAAGTAACAGCCTTAAGTGTATGCTTTATTTTATTTGCTTTATGTGTTAAATCCTGATAGTCGCTACTGATAATAGTCACATGTCCCATTTTACGACCAGGTTTGGTTTGTTTTTTTCCGTACAAGTGCACAAAAACATTATCCATTTTAAGCACCTCATCTAAACCTTCATACACTACATCGCCTGTATAACCTTCTGCACCTATAATATTTACAATAGCGGATGGTAAAATTTCGTCAGCATTACCCAGCGGATAATTTAATAGGATGCGCCATAACATATCATATTGGCTACTATAGTTTGCTTCAATAGTATGATGGCCGCTATTATGCACCCGAGGGGCAGTTTCATTAACGAATACATCACCAGATTTATCAATAAACAATTCAACGGCAAAAAGGCCAGGACTATTTAATCCGCTCAATACTTTTCGAGCAATGGCTTGGGCTTTCCAAAGTTGTTTCTCTTCTAATTTTGCAGGGCTTAATTGATAGTCAAGTAAATTATAGACTGGATCAAAAATCATTTCAGCAGGAGGATAGATAATTGTTTTTCCTTCCCCATTCATCCCCACAATTAGTGCAATTTCTTTTGCAATAGCAACTTTCTTTTCTAATACCGCTGGCGTATTAAAACCTAATTCAATTTCCTTTTCACTATTGATTATTTGAACCCCTTTGCCGTCATAACCACCTTCTCCTAATTTGTGAACAGCAGGGAAGAAAGCAGTATGCTGTAATAAATCTGATTGGTGTTGTGTGACATGAAATTCAGCACTGGGGATTTCATTATTTTGATAAAACTGTTTTTGAAGAATTTTGTTTTTTATGATGCGAATAGCAGCTGGGGTAGGATAAACCTTAACACCTTCTTGTTCCAGTTGCTCCAAAGCTTCCACATTCACTGCTTCAATTTCAATGGTGAGTGCGTCTAATTGCTTTCCAAAGTTATACACCGAATCAAAATCCTGAATATTACCCAAGGTAAAATGATGACATAAATGCGCTGCTGGGCAGTGGATGTCGTTTTCTAAAACATAAGTTGTCACATCATAGTTCGCAGCTGCTTGTAATAACATGCGCCCCAATTGCCCGCCACCTAGGATTCCTACTTTCATTGATGATACCTTTTTACAAAGATAAGGGGTCTTGCGTAAGTTTTCATTTTGCAAGGCGCTCAAAAGCAGTTAAATTTGTAATTATTAATAGCAAAGTATGATGCCTACACCGATTATTACCGTTAAAAATTTGGTTAAGAAATATGGCAATTTTACAGCAGTGAATGGGATTAGTTTTGAAGTAAATCCCGGAGAAATTTTTGGCTTATTAGGTCCGAATGGTGCGGGTAAATCAACCACCTTAGAAATAATAGAAACATTAAGAGAAAAAACGAGCGGAGAAATATGGGTCAATGGATTCAGCATTGACATTGCCCCGGAGGCCATCAAAAAAATTATTGGTGTACAACTGCAAACTGCAGGATTTTATCCTAGTTTAACTTTAACAGAATTGATCGAATTGTTTGTTGGTTTATACCAAACAGCCATTGATCCATTTGAATTATTGCAAAAAGTAAATTTAACCGATAAGGCCAATGCGAAGTTCAAAGAATTAAGCGGTGGTCAAAAGCAAAGATTCTCCATTGCGACCACACTAATTAATAAACCCATAATTGTTTTTTTAGATGAGCCCACTACTGGGCTTGATCCTCAAGCGCGTCGTAATTTATGGGATTTGATAATGAAGATCAGAGATAATGGAACCACTGTAATTATTACAACACATTATATGGATGAGGCTGAAGTGTTATGTGATCGTGTAGCCATTATTGATAGTGGTGAAATTATTGCGATTGATACACCCAATGCATTAATTGATGCATTAGTGGCATCCGGTTTTGAAAAAGTGAAAGAAGTAAAAAAAGCGAATTTGGAAGATGTATTTATACATCGCACAGGCAAGGCTTGGAGGGAAGATTAATAAAAGACATTAAAAATATTCTTAAACTAGATTAATTAAATACTATGACAAATGATCCACGTTATCCCATTGGTAAATATGAACCAATGCCATTTTCTGAAGCAACAAAAAAGCAATGGATCAATGAAATCAGGGTTACACCTGCTGATATTGAATTTACAATACAGCATTTAGATAAGGCACAATTAGATACCCCATATAGAGAAGGTGGATGGACAGTACAACAGCTGATTGGTCATATCGCGGATAGTCATATGAATGCATTTATCCGATTTAAATTAGCGCTTACAGAAGAGACACCTCCAATAAAGCCCTATAAGCAGGATGCTTGGGTAAATACAGCCGATGTTTTAAACACACCTGTCAACTATTCAACAACCATTTTACATGCGTTGCATCACCGTTGGGTAATTTTATTAGCGTCAATGACAGATGAACAATGGCAATGTAAATTATACCACCCTGAACGTAAAGCGGATGTGAGTTTGTGGGATATGCTTTGTATTTATTCTTGGCATGGAAAGCATCATATCGCACATATCAAAAATTTATGCGAACAAAAAGGTTGGTAAGCTAAATTTAGCCGCTTCGTTTATTTTAGTTGCGTTGGCTTCGGTCCACTTCGGCAACTAAATACACACTTCCTATAACCAATATTAAATCATTGGGGGCGGCATTTTTATTTGCGGCTTGTAAAGCGATATTGACATTTTCGAACTGGCTACCCATTATACCAAATGCATTTCCTTTACTGGCTAGTTCACTAACAGATAATGCTCTAGGGATATGAGATTGTGTAAAATAGTATTTCGCTTTTTTGGGTAGTAAACTTAAAACTGCATTTACATCCTTGTCTTTTACCATGCCTGTTACGATATGTAATTGCGCATAATGTAAGCTTTCCAATTGTTCTAATAATGCTTTTACACCGTGTTCGTTGTGTGCGACGTCTAAAATTATTCTTGGATTTGTTTGAATGCATTCCCATCTGCCCATTAGGCCTGTATTTTTTTTGACATTCAATAGCCCCTTCAAAATTTTACTAGCACTTAATTTCCAACCCGAAGTAGCAAGTAACTGTATTGCCACTAAAACACCTTTCAGATTTTTATATTGGTATTTTCCAGGCAAATCACATTCCACTGTAATTGATTTTGGAAATAATGGGGCGTCTACTAAATGAATTTGTGGCTGATTAAATTCAAATAAGGCTGTTTCCCAATTATTTTGAAAGGATTTAAATTGAATAAAATCTTCAGCAAAATAGATGGGGGCATTCAAGCTAGTTGCTTTTTGTTCAAAGATATTTTTTGTTTCAGGAATCACTTCACTAATTACAATAGAGGTTTCTTTTTTTATGATACCCGCTTTTTCAGAAGCAATCTCGGTTAAGGTATTTCCAAGTAGGGCCATATGGTCCATCCCAATATTGGTAATAATACTTAAAATTGGGTTAATGATATTAGTGCTATCTAATCGGCCACCTAATCCAGTTTCAATGATCGCAATATCTACATTTTCATCAGCAAAGTATTCAAAAGCCATTCCAACGGTGATTTCAAAAAAACTGGGTGCCACTTTTTCAATAAAAGGTTTCATTTTATTGGTAAAAGAAGTCACGAATTTTTCAGAGCACATGATTCCATTCACTTTGATGCGCTCTCTAAAATCATACAAATGTGGGGAAGTATATAATCCGGTTTTGTATCCTGCTTCTTGTAATATGGATGCCAACATATGACTAGTGGAGCCTTTTCCATTGGTGCCTGCAATATGTATTGTTTTGAATTTATTTTGGGGGTTGCCCAACAAATCACAAATAGCAATGGTGTTGTGCAAGTCCGCCTTTATTGCAGCAGGGCCAATACGACTAAATAAGGGGAGGCGACTATACAAGTAGTCAATGGTGTCTTGATAGGACATTTTAAATGTTGAAAATTTTATTGGTTTTCAAACTTGAATTTAACAGTCACATTGGAACTATGATCGGAAGTATCAAAGCTAATTTTAGTCAGGTATTGAACAATTGCTTTTTTATATTTACTATCATTGGATGAGGAACCTTTTACAATTTGGACAAAACGGCCTGTGCCTGATGGATTCACTTCAATTTCAGCATAAATAGTAGCAGGTTCCACATCCCCATTAAACAAGTAGGCTTTGGTAATACGTCTGTCACCTTTGGTTACAGATGGACCGCCTTCACCGGAATAATTTTTTCCATTTATACTACCATTGGCAACTCCTTGATCACCTTTGCCACCTGCAATCCCTTGGTCTTTCACCTCATTATAACTGTCTTGGTTATTACCGCCCTTGCCATTGCCGCCTGCGTATTTACCCATCAGTGCTTTTGGTTTTGGTGCTGGAGGAACAGGAGTTGATTTTAATTTATTTTTGGCATTGGATGATTTTATCGCTTCGTCATTTTCATCAGTGACGCTATTGTTAATTTTAATGTCTTTGTTATTGGAACTTGCTTTTACCATTTTTGAGTTTCCAATTTCTGGCGCAGGGGCATCTTTACTTTTTGGTGCGATATTGCCCGTACCTGTTTCGCTATTCCCTAAATTCACTTCCATATAACTAGGCTCAGGCGGAATAATGGTGGGTGCAGCTTGATTCCAATTAAAAATAAAAAACAACAAGGAAAGTAACACGCATATAATACTGGTGTAAATTCCTGCTTTAATATTTTTTTGTTGTTCAAAATTTAATTCCATAGCTTAAAATTAATGGAAAAATACATCATAACCCAATCTGCAAAGGGTGGCGATAATCACCATTAAAAAAACAGTACGAATAAACTGATTTCCCTTTTGAATGGCCATTTTGGATCCTACTATTCCTCCAACTGCATTGCAAAGGGCCATGGGGATGGCGATTGACCACATAATACTTCCTTTGATGATAAATAATAAAATCGATCCTAAGTTGGTAGCTAAATTCACCACTTTGGCATGTGCATTTGCTTGCAAAAAATCAAAGCCTAAAAAACTTATAAAAGCCAGTACTAATAAGCTTCCTGCGCCCGGGCCAATAAAACCATCATAAAAACCTAATCCCAAACAAAGTAGCGCTCCTTTGCTTGTTGAAAACACCAGCGCTTGATGGTTATTAGATTGTCCTAGGCTTTTTTTTGTGAAAGTATAAATGGCAATCATCACCAATACAAAAAATAGGATGGGTTTCATGTACTGATTGCTTACGATGGTTAAACAATAGGATCCCGTAAATGAAGCGGCAAAGGCAATGCTAGAGAATAGGAGTAATCTTTTTAAGGGAATTTTAACTTTTTGCAAGTATTCCCTGGCAGCAAAAAAAGTGCCGGCGAAGGAAGGAATTTTTAGTGAACCAATAACGCTTGCGACTGATTCATTGGGCATTAAAATTAAACCTGCTGGCGTTTGTATTAATCCACCACCGCCAACAATCGCATCTATAAACCCTGCTACAAATGCAATAATGCATAATAATATGAGCGTATTATCCATGCACTTTTTTTGAAGGCCAGGTATTAATAACAATACCTGATAGAATGATCAAACCACTTATGGCTTGAAATAAGGTAAAGGTTTCATTCAGCACAAATACCGCTTCAATGGAACTTAATAAAGGAATCAGCGTACCAAATAATGCAGTTTTACCTACGCCTAACTTACTGATGGCGCTATTCCATAAAAAGTAAGCAATGGTTGAATTGCCAATACCTATATATAAGATGATCAAAAGAAATTGTCCTGAAAATTGAATAGGTTGCACATAAGTCATTTCATATAATGAAAAGGGGAGTAGAATAATGGCACCAATAGCAAATATGCAAAGCAAAAAGCTATTCGATGAAATTCCTGCAGGCATTTTTTTTACAAATACATTGTAGGTGCCAAAACAACAACCTGCAGCCACCATCCATAAATCACCTGTAGCAAATTTAAATTGCATGATATTATTGATATCCCCTTTTGATACTAGAAACAGGATACCTATAATCCCTAATGCAATCCCTGAAACATTTTTCCAGTGTAGTTTTTCGTGCACCACAATCACTGCTAAAACATTGGCGACAATGGGATGGATGATGGATCCGATGAGTGCCATATTAATGGCCGTAGTATAATGCCCAGCGGTATATATTAAGCTATTATAAATTGCAATACCAACCAGCCCCATTAAAAAAAAGTAGGTTTTGTTTTGTTTGAATATAGGTAACTCGTTCTTGAAATTTTTATAGGCAAAGGGAAGCATGCTAATGGTGGCTACCGTCCATCTTAAAAATGTTAAGCTTAACGGGCCCGCTAAATGTATCGCATACCTTGAAACAATAAAATTACCCGACCAAATAAAGCTTGCTGTTATTGCTAGTAGCGCGCCTAATTGGTATTGTTTGTTAAATTGTTTTTTCAATTTTGTTGGTTTAGTGATGTGCGAAATTTTCGCTATAGTCACCTTTGATTCTTTCTATTGGAGGATTGAAATAACCAAATTTTAAATTTGGAAATTCTTCTTGAATTAATTCCATCATTTGTTTGATACCCATAATTTCACCCATGTCTGTATATCCAATTTTCCCTAAATACCAATCTGGATCAATATTAAAATTACGCCATTGAATCATTTTCAAATCGGTATCAATAATTAATTGTCTTAAAGCTTCATACTCTGCAACACTATCCGTCATGCCTGGGAAAACAAAATAATTAATACTTGTCCATTTTCCTGCAGCCGACATCACACGAATACTTTCTTTAATGTCAGCAAATGTGTAATTGTTTGGACGATAATAAGCGTTGTAAACATCTTCACGCGCTGAATTCAAACTTACACGTAAACTATCCAAACCTACTGCGGCTAATTCGGCCACTGCTTTTGGATCGGATCCGTTACTATTAATATTGATACTTCCTTTATCGGTATGTTTTCTTATTTCAATAATGGATTCCTTAATGGTTTCCCACATTAATAAGGGTTCCCCTTCACAACCTTGTCCAAAGCTCACAATGGGAAAAGGGGCTGACATTAAATGCGGCACGGTGTATTCAACTACTTCAGCTGCGGTTGGCTTAAATGTTAATCGGTCTTGGGTGGAAACAATTGTTTCATCCAAAGGTTGGAAGGAAATACATCCAATACAATTGGCATTACATGCAGGTGAAATGGGTATTGGACATTCCCAACGGCCCATCGCTAAATTACGGGCAGCTGGACAGGTATAGGTTTGACAACAGTTTTCCATTAAGTGTTTCACTAATCGGTTTTGACTATATAAGGAAAGTAATTGTTGTGTTCCTGTTTCAATAGTAGCTTGATCATATCCTTCGCAATCCTGTCTAATATCTTTTTCAATTCGCACTGCAGGCACATAGTTTTTTCCGTCCAACCAACCTACTGCAGTATAACAAAATAAAGGTAATGTTGGGGCATCATCTTCCATAGTTTCATACGCTGCAACATATAATCCGGTATGCGCTGGTGGAATAAATGCAGCCACTGCCCAACCTAGTTCGCAAAGGCGCATTTCGCCTGTTTCCACATCAATGCCAATACCACGACGACCTGGTAATTCGTATAAGTTTCCGCCATTGGGTAATTCAATCCAATCTTCAACAGGAATAGGATAGGCATCCCATCCAGCCCTGCCTGCTACATACAAACTAGTATCTTCAAAAATTTGCCCTTCACCATCAGAGTATAATAAAAAGGGAGATGTATTTATTGACATGGGGCAAAGGTATTAATAAGGGATTAGATAGGAGGCTTTTGTGCAAATAATATTGGGCAAGCATCAGGTGTTTACAATGGCCTATTGGGTATTTGCCTGTATTTGTTCCTTACAAAAACTGTTAAATTCTAAGGTGGTTGCTTCAGAAACCGGCTCATTAATTTGCTTTTGTATCAAGGAATTATTTTTAAAATCAATGGTGATATAATCATCCTTGATCATTAAATTTTGAATGGCCGCCCAATGAATATGCTTTTTTGGAAAGGTATTGATGACAATCCCTGCTGGGTCAACTGCAATTTCATAGGGAAATTTTACTTGGCGCTCAAAAAGGGCTGCAATTAAGAATATGCCAGCTATAATTAAGCCATTGGGTTGTAAAAACCATCCCCAGGATGCAAATAACAATCCCAATCGGTAGTAGGGCATGCTGCCTCTTTTACGTTGAAAAATGCAAAAAATCCACCAACTAATGCTGGAAGTCATGATGGCAAAAATCAATGCAGGCTTTGGAAATAAGCCTAAGTAGATGGAATAGCTGAAGGAAATCACCGAAATGAAAAGCATAAATTGGCTAATGCGATCCACATTTTTAAAATCGGGGCTTTTGCAAACAATGATATAGTCAAATACGCGCATAATGGGTAGTTTCGAGATGTGTAAAATTTGGTGCAATTTAACGCAGTTTGGTTAACTTTGCAATATGAAGAAAATGCATGTTGTATTATTAGTCCTAATTGCTATTTCGATCGTCGTGTTAATTAGCTATACGGGGGATTTGAGTAGTTACGAGACCGTTGCGTCGGCGAAGCAAAAGGAAGGCAAGTTTGTTAATCTTATTGTGAAGATGGACAAATCGGTACCGGTGGATTATGATCCAGTCAAGGATCCTAATTTATTAAAATTTCATGTCCAGGATAGCTTAGGTGGAAAAATTGCCGTGGTATATCATAATACCATGCCCACCGATATGGAAAAGTCAGAGCGTTTGGTTTTAAAAGGAAAGGTGCAAGGGGATGTTTTTGAATGTTCGTCCATTGTAATGAAATGCCCTTCCAAATACAAGGACAATCCAAATGCAATGAAGGAGCAACCTATCACTATTAGTAATTAATCATTTTATATATTTTAATGAATACCACCACATTTATTGGGGAACATTTATTTCCTGGCCAAATCGGCTATTTTTTAGCCATTCTTTCATTTGTAGCTGCCTTGTTAGCAAGTTTTGCTTTTGCAAAAGCATTTTATTCACAGACTATTGAATCTGAAATTCATTGGAATAAATTAGCAAAAACTGCATTTATTATTGAATCGATTTCGATTGTTTCTTGTTTCCTTGTTTTGTTTTATCTTATTTACAATCATCTTTTTGAATATAAATATGCGTATTCGCATAGTGATTTAAGTTTACCATTTCAATATTTATTAAGTTGTTTTTGGGAAGGACAGGAAGGCAGTTTTTTATTGTGGAGTTTTTGGCATTCGGTGTTGGGATTAATTGTAATGACCAAGGCAAAGAAATGGGGTAAGAATATCAATGGGGTGATGATGGTGGTCAATTTTGTGCAGGTATGTTTGGCAACAATGATTGTTGGCTTGTATATTTTTGATTTCAAATTAGGCAGTAGTCCATTTATATTATTAAGACATGAAATGACTTGGCCTATTTTATCACGCCCTGATTATTTACAATTTGTAAAAGATGGGACTGGTTTAAATACCACTTTACAAAATTATTGGATGGTGATACATCCACCCGTATTATTTTTAGGTTTTGCATCCACCACAATACCATTTGCATTTGCCGTAGCAGGGTTATTGAAAAAAGATAACAATTGGATGGATTCTGCTTTGCCTTGGGCCACTTTTTCGGCGGGTATACTAGGATTAGGTATCATGATGGGTGCTGCTTGGGCATACGAGAGTTTAAACTTTGGCGGTTATTGGGCTTGGGATCCGGTGGAAAATGCTTCCCTAGTCCCTTGGCTGGTATTAGTTGCTGGCATTCATACTTGTTTGATTTATCGAAAAAAAGGAACGAGTTTAAAAGCAACCTATTTGTTTTTAGGATTAAGTTTTTTGTTGGTGTTATATTCTACATTTTTAACACGCAGTGGAATTTTAGGAGATACTTCAGTGCATGCCTTTACTGATTTAGGGATGAATGCACAACTACTTGGTTATTTATTAATATTTGTTATTCCTTATTTTGGATTACTCATTTACAGATTAAAAGATTTAAAAGAGCCGCAGGAGGAAGATGAAATAAGCAGTCGTGAATTTTGGATGTTGGTGGGTTCCTTGGTTTTATTTTTATCTGCTGTTGTAATTATTGCCATTACTTCCATTCCTGTATTTAATAAAATATTTGGTACAAAAATTGCGCCACCGGAGGATCCAGCATTCGCGCATAATCAAGTACAAATTTTTGTTGCCATTATCATTGGAATTTTAACTGCTATTGGACAATATTTAAAATTCAAAGCCACACGTACGGAAAATTTTATTAAAAATCTTAAATGGCCATTAATCGTAACTGCAATATTGAGCGCTATTATTTTTTATTTTGTAGGCATCGCTTATGAAGAAAAGGGAATTGGCTATTTGGGTGCTTTATATGTGGGTGTGGTGGCCGCCACATTCGGGATTGTGGCAAACGCTTTTTATTGGTTCAATATTTTAAAGGGTAAATTAAAATCAGCAGCTGCTAGTGTGGGACATATTGGATTCACAATGATGTTGTTGGGTATATTAATCTCCTCTTCCAATAAAACAGTATTAAGTTGGAATACCACAGGTATATCTCCTTTAAAGGAAGATAATGCTAAAAATAATCCTACTGGGAATCCCAGAGAGAATATTACTTTATTTGAAGGGGTGGAAACGGATATGGGCAAGTATATGGTCACTTATCAAAGAGATACCTTGGATGGCTTAGACAAACGTTTTTTCGAATTAAACTTTAAAGAGAAAAAATCAGATCATAGCTTTTTATTGTATCCAGATGTATTGAAAAATAATAAGATGGAAGGTTTTTCGGCAAACCCATCATCAAAACACTATTGGAATAAAGATATTTTTGTTTACGTTACTTCATTCCAAGATCACAGTGAAGCCGATACCATCAGCTTCAAGCCACATCAAGTTGCTATTGGAGATTCCATATTTTATAGTAATGGAACTATTAAGTTGGATAATGTTTTAATTAATCCAAATCCCAAAGCCGCAGCAGGTACCAATGAGTTGTTGTTAAAAATGACGGTTACCTCAAAGGAGGGTTTGAAGTATGAAGCTAATCCGGGTATTCAATTAGAAGGCATGACTTTGAAACAGGAATTAGATACGGTAAAGGCGCAAAACTTAGTATTAAGCTTTAATAAAGTAGTGGATCAAAAGAAAGGTATTTTAGAAATTGGAATAAAAGAATCTGCGGCTTTAACTAATTTGATTACTTTAAAAGTATATGAGTTTCCTTTTATAAATATTTTATGGTTGGGTATTGTAGTGATGACTATTGGATTTATGATGTCCTCCTATGCGCGATTGAAAAAGTTAAAGTCTAAATAAAAAAGGTTGCCTCTTTGAAAACAGGGTATTAATTAAAAACAATGAAGCAGATCCAAAAATATATGGTCATCATCTTCCTTCTGGGTTTAGGTCCAGTGGTGAGTTATGCGCAACAATTTTCGGATACCCTACGTGTAGAAGCTTATATTACGCCTGAAGGAGATACCATTCCACAATCTTGGCTACCCACTGTTCAAGTGGATGCAAAACAAACAAATTATTGGAAAAAATATTGGAAGGATTGGACAAGGCTTCGGAATGCAGTTTATGTAACTTATCCCTATGCAAAATCGGCAAGTAAAGTAATTACAGAAGTGAATGTAGCATTGGCAAATGTAAAAGATGAAAATAAGCGTAAGCAAATTATCAAATCAAGGGAGAAGGAATTAAAAAAAGAATTTGCAGATAAAATCACCAATTTATCGGTGTATCAGGGAAAGGTATTAATGAAGCTCATTAATCGAGAAACCGGTAATAATTGTTATAATTTAATTAAAGAATTTAAAGGTGGTTTAAGTGCTGGTTTGTGGCAGGCAGTTGCCTATGTATTTGGAAGTAGTTTGAAGCAACAATATGATCCTGCTGGGGATGATCAAGAGCTTGAAAAAATTGTCAAGGAAGTTCAAAAGCTCTATGGTTATCGGGGGTAGTTTGTTTTGTAATTAAGGTAGGTATTTGACGCCTATTTTGTACCTTTGCCCGAATTGATTGTGACTCATGAGCGAAGAAAAAAGTTTAAATTTTATTGAAGAAATCATCTCGAATGATTTAGCGGAAGGGAAATGCAAGTCCATCTTGACTCGATTCCCGCCCGAACCCAATGGTTATTTGCATATTGGACATGCCAAAAGTATATGTTTGAATTTTGGATTGGCGACCCGTTTTGGAGGGGCTACTAATTTGCGTTTTGATGATACTAATCCGGCAACCGAGGAAACGGAATATGTGGATAGTATAAAAGCGGATGTGCAATGGTTGGGTTTTAATTGGGTAAAGGAATGTTATGCCTCAGATTATTTTGGTCAATTATATCAATACGCTGTTCAGCTAATTGAAAAGGGAGTGGCCTATGTGGATGATAGTAGTCCAGCCGAAATTGCCCTTCAAAAAGGAACGCCAACTATGGCGGGCACTGGAAATGAATTCAGAAACCGAAGCATTGCCGAAAACTTAGCATTATTTACTGAAATGAAGGAAGGTAAGTATGCGGATGGCGCCAAAGTATTACGTGCTAAAATTGATTTAGCAAGTCCGAATATGCATATGCGTGATCCTTTATTATATAGAATTAAAAGGGCAACACACCATCGAACTGGGGATACTTGGTGTATTTATCCAATGTATGATTTTGCCCATGGGCAAAGCGATGCTATTGAAAATATAACACACTCCATTTGCACTTTGGAATTTATACCACATCGTCCTTTGTATGAATGGGGTATCGAGCAATTAGGTATTTTCCCTTCCAAGCAATATGAATTTGCGCGCCTAAATATGACTTACGCAATTATGAGTAAGCGCAAATTATTACAATTGGTTTCCGAAGGACATGTGACAAGTTGGGATGATCCAAGAATGCCGACCATTAGTGGGATGCGTCGCAGAGGGTATACACCTGAAAGTATTCGTGATTTTTGTGAGCGCATAGGTATTGCAAAGCGTGAAAATATTATTGATTTTAGTTTATTAGAATTTTGTGTGAGAGAACATTTGAATAAAATTGCACAACGCAGAATGGTGGTGACAGATCCTGTTAAACTAATCATTACCAATTACGAGCACGCGGAGGGGATGTTAAGCTCCGAAAATAATCCAGAGGATACAGAAGCTGGCGTAAGACAAGTGCCGTTTAGTAATGAGTTATGGATTGAGCGAGACGATTTCATGGAAGAACCAACAAAAAAATATTTTAGATTGGGTCCTGATTTGATGGTGCGTTTAAAAAGTGCCTACATTATCAAGTGTGATCGATTTGAAAAAGATGCAGCAGGCAAAGTGCAAACTATTTATGCAAGCTACTTTGCTAACAGTAAAAGTGGCGCTGACACATCAGGACTTCATGTAAAAGGTACTTTACATTGGGTGAGCGCAAAGCATGCAGTGCCAGTGGTATTAAATGAATATGATCGTTTATTTAGCGTGGAAGATGTAGCCAATGCGGAAGGAGATTTCAAGGAGTATATTAATCCTAATTCATTAAATACAACAACAATTGCTTGGGGTGAACCAGTATTGTTAAATGATGCACCTGAAATACGTTTCCAGTTTTTAAGAAAAGGATATTTTTATCAGGATACAACAAGTACAAAGGATCAATTGGTATTTAATCGTACGGTAACATTGAAAGATGCTTGGGCGAAAGAGCAAAAAAAATAATTAAGCATGTTAACCCTGGAAAACTTTAAGGAACAATGGGAAAGAAAGTTTCCAGACATTAGTTTAAAACATACTCATTTCCTATTGGCAGTGAGTGGTGGGTTAGATAGTGTAGGATTAACCTATTTGATGCATTTGCTAGGCGCAAAATGCACCATTGCGCATGTTAATTTTCAATTAAGAGGGGAGGAAAGTAAGCGCGATGAGCAGTTCGTCACTGACTTTGCAAATCGATTACAAATACCATTCAAAGTAAATCGATTTGAAACTGCGGCTTATGCGGAAACCTATAAGATGGGCATTCAGCAAGCTGCAAGAGAAATTAGGTATGCATGGTTTGATCAATTGTTAAAGGAAATCAAAACTAGTTTAGGGGAGACTAATGATAAAGTAGTTTTACTAACTGCACATCATGCAGATGATCAGGTGGAAACAGTATTAATGCAATTGTTTCGTGGTACCGGATTACATGGACTTACGGGTATTCCTGATTTTCGCAATGATAGTATTTTTGTTTGCAGGCCATTATTGGGCTATACCAAAAATCAAATAAGACAATTCGCCAAGGAGTATTCCTTGACTTTTGTGGAAGATAGTTCGAATGAAAAAAACGATTATACAAGAAATTTAATCCGAAATAAATTACTGCCTGCAATTCAAGAAGTGTATGCGCAAGCAACTGAAAATGTATTAGATACAGTGGCAAGATTAAAAGAAGCGGAAGTAATTGTCAATAATACCATTGCAGCATTTTGGAAAAAAGGAAAAAAAACACGGCATGGTATTGAAACCATTTCAATTCATCATTGGAAAAAAGTAAAGGATAATCATACCTATACTTGGGGCTTTATTCAATCCTATGGATTTAAGCCGCAACAAATCGTGGAAGTGCATAAATTGTTGGATGCAAGTAATGGCGCCTATATAGCCACACCCACACATCGTTTTATAAAATTCAATGATACGATTCAAGTGGTCCCTAATCATTCTAATAATGAACATATAATGGTGTATGTTGGGGAAGGTGATTTAGCAACCAATAATGGGTTATTGCATTTTGAAACGGTGGATGTTGCCCATATGGGTGAGATGAACAAAGAACCCCATTTTGCTTATTTAGATGCTGACAAAATTGATTGGCCGCTTTTATATCGCACTTGGCAAGCCACCGATTACTTTTATCCATTAGGGCTTCGTAAAAAAAAGAAGCTGAATCATTTTTTAGGTAGCTTAAAATTGAGTCCCGCACTTAAGCAACGCATCGGTGTTTTAACGATGGGCGATAAGCTCTTGTGGGTGGTAGGGAAGCGCATTGACGATCGTTATAAAATGACCGACCAGACCAAATCTGTATTGAAAATTACCTTGCTAGATAGATGCTGATCTGTTCCATAAAAGCAGCAAGTACATTATAGTTCCCCATAAAATAACTGGTGATGATTAAAAATACTACACCATAAATGGAGCCCCATAAATGCGCACTATGATTAATTCCGCTTTGACTATTTTTAGAAAGGTAAGCAGTGATGCCTAGATAAATGGGGCCAAAAATAAATCCAGGAATAATGGGAGGGATGATGAAAAATCCAATTTGCATGGTCGGCTGTAAAAAAATGCCTGCAAATACGATGGCCGATACGGCGCCGGAGGCGCCTAAACTATTGTAATTATATTGTTTGAAATGATTCAAGTAGGTGGGGATCAAACAAACAATTAAGGAGCTAAGGTAAAGTACAATATATAAAGTGTTCCCCAGTGATCCGAATATCATGTTAAAATATTGTTCTACATAATCTCCAAACATATAAAAGGAAAACATATTAAAAGCAAGGTGCATAAAATCGGCATGTATAAAACCAGAACTAATAAATCGATACCATTCATTTTGATTAAGAATCGTATAAGGATTAAATATTAATTTATCCATTAATGCTTCATTATACATAGCAATAATTGATATTGCAACGGTAATGACTGTAATATATAGCGTTAAACTCATGGTCATAATTAATTATTATTCGTGATGGTATTTTTCATTGGCTAAGATACTGCAAGCTCTGTAAATTTGTTCCGCTAATATAAGTCGCGCTAGCATATGGGGAAAAACCAGTTCAGATAATGACCAAGTAAATTGTGCTTTGGCTTTTATGTCTTCTGCAACGCCATAAGCACCCCCAATTAAAAACACAATGCGATGCGCACTTTGATTGGCCTTTTGTTGGATCAATTTTGCAAGTCCTGGTGAACTTAACATTTTACCTTTTTCATCCAATAATATTAACACATCATTTTGTGCTAGTGTCTTAAAAATGGAGACCGCTTCTTCTTTTTTTATTTGAGTAGGATCGCTTGCTTTAGATGGTGTGATTAAATGCCATTCAATAGGATAGTAGTGCCCAATGCGTTTGGTGAAAGTTGCAACACCTTCTTTAATATAGGACTCATCGGCTTTACCTACAGACCATATCGCAATTTTCATATATTATTTTTATTTATTAAAATTACATTTAATATATTCAATATTATATATAAGAATTTTATATTAATAATTAGTACAAATATAGTTGTGTGTAATTGAAATTATCATTTATTTTGTGCTCAACTTGTAACCCCCATCATAAATGAAAAAGCTATTCCCCTTAGCCATTCTTTTACTGTGTTTTTTTTGCATTAATATCACCAATGCGCAGTCAAATAAAAGCATTATAACTAGGGAGGACGTAGGCCCTTTAAAGTGTTTCTATTTAAAACAGGAAACTGCCAATCAAATTTCAGAATACCATATACAGGTGGTGTATAAAAACCAACAATTTGTATATAAGCAGGAACAGGATACCATTCATTTAAAATCTAAGGAACAAATTGCACAATTCGTTACTGATATAAAGGCTGGATTATTGGTTATTGGTGATGAGGAAA
>SHWT01000028.1 GCA_009693715.1 Chitinophagaceae bacterium | reverse complement strand
ATTTTTTCAAGTTGTGCTTGCAAATCAGCATCATTTAATTTCGCTAAAATAGTACCCGCTTGTACCATTTTACCTTCGGGGATCTGCAAGAAAACAACACGCCCATTGGTTTCTGGATGAAGATCAATATAGTCGTTGGCCAATACAGAACCATTCACTTCAATCTGTTTTTCGATTGTTTGATTCTCGATAACAGCAATATCCACAGATATAGGCGCATTCGGATTGAACTTATCTGCCGACTTCGGCTTTTTAGCACATGCAACCGCTAATAAAGTGGCACATATCGCAAGTAGATGTAATTTTCTCAAAACAAAACAATTTTAGCTATTAAAGATAGCTAAAAAACACTTTTTCTTGAAACTAAATAGATGAATGGCAGGGCTTTATCCCCCTTTTTTATAAATAGCAAACCTTTTCTCGATAAATAACCCTAATTCTAAGTCATTTAGTAAGGCAAGCACTGCATAATCCGGCCTGCAATATTCCATGAATTTATCGAGTTCGGCCCCTTCTAAATGGGTCAATTTTTGCACGAATCTTTTGGTAAAGCGGTAGTTAATGTACTTATCCTGCTCCTGTGAGATTAACCTATTTTGTAAGAATTGTAAATTGCGATTTCGCTTCACCCGGAACATATTAATGATTTCATCTAAATCAAAGCCAATAGTTAGCCCATTCGGACCAAACAAATTTTGATTATTACTTAGTTTTAATCCGGGGGCAGAATAATTAAAAAACTTAGCATAATCTGCTCTGTTTTGCATTGAATCAACTTTATAATAGGAATTCCGAACACGCACTTCGGGTAAATCATACCCTGTTACATGAATCATTATATTAAAATGTTGCAAATCCTCAATAGTATCAATGGTGTACTTTTGCGTATGTTTCCCAAATAAGGAAAACCAAATAGAATCTTTCGCTTTTACAAGAATTTGATAATGGCCTAAAGAATCAGTAATCGCACGATTTGCAGAACTATAAACGATCACGGACTCAATGGGGCGTCTCCCTGAAATATCATATACATTCCCACGAATAGTTACCGATTGCGCATTCAAATTGGCAATAAAAATGAAAGTAAAAAAAATGAACGCCGCAGACCTCTTTTGCATATTGACTACAAACTTATGAAAGGATTGATAATAATAACAAAAGCAGGATTATAATTAACAGGTTTTTACCTTTTAAAATAATAAATGAACTAAAGTACCAATACCAACACAGCTTAATGCAATCCATTGCGGTGCTAGCTTTTGGTAATACAATAAATAGGTACTTGCCAAAAATACAATGGGGAAAGTAATCCAATGAAAGGCACCACCCAATTGCAATTGCATGACCACATCCTTTAATAAATAAAAAGTAGACCCAATCATGATCCCCACGATGCTTGCATTAATGCCTTCCAATGACCGATAAAAAACTGCATACTTTTGTAATTTTTGCCATAATGGAAAAAAAAATAGTACAATAAAAAAACTAGGTAAAAACACACCCATACTAGCGATCACTGCGCCCAAAATTTGTCCTGGGACTCCCCTTTCTTTTAAAGCAAGAGCACCTGTATAACTGGCTATCGAAAAAATGGGACCAGGAATGGCTCTAACAAAACCAGAACCTGTTAAAAATTCGGCACTCGTTAATTTTAATACATCTCTTTTATTTTTTTTAACTGCTGCCGATTTCGGTCTAGAAACATATTGTTCATACATGATAGGAATCAGTACATCGCCACCACCAAAAACAAAGCTTCCGAAACGATAATTATTTTCAAATAAGTTAAATGCTTTACGGTACTCCCAATTTTGTCTGGTTGCTTGTTCTGATAAAAATCCAGCCCCAATAAATAAGAAAATAAAAATAAACAACCCGCTCCATTGTACTTTTTTAGGTGGGGGTCCGTCATTCGGAATTCTTTTGCCACTAAAGTTGGTGATAATGCCTGCTAAAACAATGACAATAGGAATGGTCCAAGGTGTTTTAAATCCGATATAAGTGATGATGGCGGTCGCTAAAAAAATAGAAAATGTAATTGTACTTTTTATTACTTTTTTATAGAGCAATAAACCTGCACTGGCTAAAAATCCAACGGCCATCGGTTGGAGTAGCAACAAACTTTTTAACCCTTGCGTTAATTCAAAGTGGGTAGTGATGATGGCCAAGGAAGTCATTAAAATGGTAGCAGGTAGGATCCAAACTAATAGCGTAATGAATGCGAGTGTTGTCCCCCCTCTTTTATAAGCGATTAACGTAATCGTTTGTGTAGAGGAGGCACCTGGTAATAATTGACAAAACGCATTGTATTCTAGTAATTCCTCTGAAGTGACATCTTTTCGCTTTTGCACAAATCGGTTTTGCATTAAAGCAACGGCCACCTGTGGTCCCCCAAATGCAGTCATACTGTAGCTAAGTACAGCACGTAAAAAAGGGATATGGCGTAATAAATGCAAATTTGTTGATTTCCCTAAAATTAATTGTTTTTATAGAGACCCCCTATAAAAAATACCCACTACCACCCTTGTTATTGCGATTGCCATTTTTATAATTAACTTTGCAGGCAGCAATCACACCTTAATTCGTTTTATTATGCGTTTCCCCCTCTTTTTTATCCTACTGCTCCTGTTGAGTAGTTGTGCGCAAAATAGTTATGTTAAGTTTTCTCCCGTTTATGAGAAGGAAGCTTACAATGATATACCAGCGTATAGCAATTTAATTTACTGGGCAGCGCATCCAAATAAAAAGGACCCATCAGATAGCTTACCTGTTTCTTTAGCAAAGCAATACCAAGCCAATGATAAAGTAGATGTATTTTTTTTACACCCGACCACTTATTTGGATTCAGCAAAGCCTTACGGATGGAATGCGTCATTGAAAGATATAAAAACCAATATTCAAACTGATTATACCGCCATTTTAAATCAGGCAAGTGTATTTAATATTGCTGGTCGTGTTTTTGCGCCAAGATATCGTCAAGCACATATAAAAAGTTACTCACCTGTTGATCACGCAGATACAGTAAAAGCAATAGCCGCTTTTGAATTAGCTTATCAGGATATAAAATCGGCATTTGACTATTACATGAAAAACGAGAATAAGGGCAGGCCCATTATCATTGCATCACATAGTCAGGGATCAACTCATGCCATGAGATTATTAAAAGAATATTTTGATAACAAACCACTCGCGAAAAAATTAATTGCTGCTTATGTGGTAGGAATGGCCATTAACCCTGCTGATTATGTGCAACTAAAGCCATGTGCGACACCCAGTTCACTAGGTTGTATCTGCGCTTGGCGTACTTATAAGGAAGGTTATATACCTGAATGGATCAATCAAGAAAAATATGTTTCTATTGTAACCAACCCATTAAGTTGGAGTGAAAAAATAACACAGGTTGATAGAATACAAAATAAAGGATCTGTATTGTATAATTTCAAGGACATTACCCCAAAGGTAGCAGGCGCTAATAATCACGGGGGTATTTTATGGACAAAGAAGCCTAAATTTTTTGGAAATTTTTTAATAACCACATCCAATTATCACAATGCGGATTATAACTTATTTTATTTAAGTATTCGTAACAATGTAGCGGAAAGGGTAAATACTTATTTAAGTATTGGAGAAAATTATAGTAATAAATAATCGGCCTTCTAGTTTCCTACTACGCTTAAAAACTTAATGCGCATAATTTTTAGCTGCTCCCAGCTATAATCATTTTCACTTAATTCTTCTTGTGCAATTTGTAAAGAGGAGGTGTCGCAATTTTTGAAATATGCTAAAATTTCCGCTTGGTCATATTCGTCTAACCATTCGTCAATAGCGTAATCCAAGTTCAGTTTTGTACCACTTGCCGCAATGGTTTCCATTTCCTCTAACAAAGCCTCTAATTTTAAATCTTTATTTTTTGCAATGGTTTCTAATGGAATTTTTTTATCTACATTTTGAATGATGTAAATTTTATTACTCGATTTATTAGCAACGGAACGCATAATAAAGTCATCCGGTTTTTCGATATTATTTTCCGTTACATATTGGGCAATCATTTGAATAAAGGGTTTACCATACTTGATGGCCTTTCCTTTGCTCACGCCTTGGCATCTTTCCAATTCTTCTAAAGTAGTAGGATATAATGTAGCCATATCCTGTAATGAGTTTTCTAAAAATATTACAAAAGGAGGCAAGGCAATTTTTTTAGCTTCGGTTTGTCGTAAACTTTTAAGCATTTCAAATAATCGGTCATCCGCTGCAGCGCCAACAGTGGCTTCACTTTCGCTATCATCATCTTCCGCATTTTCATCAAACACATTGTTCAAACTAATATTGAATGCAGTAGGCTTTTTTAAATACTTTTTTCCTTTCGCCGTCACTTTTAATAAACCATATTCTTCAATATCTTTTTCAATGAATTGTTCTAGCATCGCTTGACGAATCATACTATTCCAAAACAAATTATCGTAGTCTTTGCCAATACCAAACACGGGCAATTTTTCATGTCGATATAAACCAATTTGCGGTATATATTCTCCTGAAATAATTTTCACCACATAATCAGCGGCAAACCGTTCGTCTAAAGCTTGTATGACTTGCAACAAATTAACCAATTGTGATTTTGCTTCAAGTTTTTCCTTTGGATGTAAGCAATTATCGCAATTGCCACAATATTCTTCTGGCCAAGCCTCTCCAAAATAATGCAATAAACTACGACGTCTACATACACCACTTTCAGCAAAAGCAACTGTTTCATCAATGAGCTGCGAGCCCACTTCTCGCTCACTTAAAGGCTTATCCTTTAAAAAGTGTTTTAGTTTGGAAACATCTTTATGCGAATAATATAAAATACAATTTCCTTCTAATCCATCCCGACCAGCGCGACCGGTTTCTTGGTAATAATTTTCAATGGATTTGGGTATATTATAATGAATCACAAATCGAATATCTGGTTTATCAATACCCATACCAAACGCAATGGTAGCGACAATTACCTGCACATCTTCATTTAAAAATTGATCCTGTCTTGATGCCCTTAATTTTTGATCCAACCCTGCATGATAGGCGACTGCTTTAATTTTATTTGCTAATAATAAATCAGCCAACTCCTCAGTCGTCTTTCGATTTAATGTATAAATGATGCCGCTTTTCCTTTTGTGCCCAGAAATATATTTTACAATATTTTTTACAGTAACTTCCTTTTTTGTTTTAGGCTGTACTTCATAATATAAGTTAGCACGATTAAATGAAGAGATAAGCACTTCTGGATCACGCAATGCCAAATTTTTAACAATATCGCTTTGCACTTTAGGCGTGGCAGTTGCAGTTAATGCAATAATGGGAATGGTTGCATTTATTTCCTCCATCATTTCCTTTAAGCGTCTGTATTCTGGTCTAAAGTCATGGCCCCATTCTGAAATACAATGTGCTTCATCCACTGCAAAAAAGGAAATATTCAAATCACTAAAAAAATCTAGATTTTCTTGCTTCGTTAAAGTTTCAGGTGCGACATAGAGTAATTTTGTTTTTCCACTTAATAAATCCTCTTTAACGGTTTTTATTTGACCCTTATTTAAAGAAGAATTTAAAAAATGGGCAACCTCTTCGTTTTCACTATAGCCACGAACCAAATCCACTTGATTCTTCATTAGGGCAATCAATGGTGAAACCACAATTGCACAGCCAGGTAATACTAGTGCAGGTAACTGATAGCATAAACTTTTGCCTCCGCCTGTTGGCATGATGACAAAAGTATCACGGCCACTCATTAAGGACATGATTGCAGCTTCCTGCGTGCCTTTAAAATCAGAGAACCCAAAATTGTCAGATAAAGCGGTTAAAAGCGCAGCTTTATCAATGGATCGGTCTTTTTTTATTGCTTTGGAGGTCTTGGATATCGTTTTTTTAGTGGTCGCCATTATAATTATCTTAAAATCAATCCTTTATAAAGTACAGTACCTTTAAGTTAGCGAAAATAAGGCAAGAAAAGTTCAAATGGTGGTCCTTTTTTTTAAAAGCACCTATTTTAGCATTTTATTAAAAATTGAGGTGTAAACTAATTGAAACATTAACTTTGTGCGGCTGGAACTTTCAAGCGATAATACATATCATATCGCGTTAATGAAGGCAGTGCATTACAGTTGCTAAAATCAAATATGAAAGAAAACATCATAACCATTGCAAAAAAGGCATTAGCTATTGAATCTGAAGCTTTGGTTGAATTAAATAATTACATCGACGCCTCATTTGAAGAGGCAGTCACTGCCATTTTAAATAGCAAAGGAAGGGTGGTTATAAGTGGTGTTGGGAAAAGTGCCATCATTGCGCAAAAGATGGTTGCCACTTTTAATTCAACGGGTACCCCCGCTTTATACCTACATGCAGCCGAAGCAATTCATGGGGATTCCGGAATGATCCAAACCGATGATATTGTTTTAATCATTAGTAAAAGTGGAGAAAGCCCCGAAATTAAAAATTTAGTACAGCTGGTAAAACAATTCGGCAATACCATTATTGGTATGGTAGGTAACAAACAAAGTTATTTGGCCACCAATGCGGATTTATTTGTAGATACGACTGTAACAAAAGAGGCCTGTATCAACAACCTAGCGCCTACCTCCTCTACCACCGCACAAATGGTGATGGGTGATATTATTGCAGTTTGCTTAATGGAATTAAAACAATTTAGCGTTTCACAATTTGCGCAATTTCATCCAGGTGGGAACTTAGGCAAGAAGCTTACCTTAACTACCCAAAATTTAGCAGCTACCAATAGTAAACCTGCTGTAAGAAAAGAGACAAAAATAAAAGAAGTCATTATTGATATTTCAAAAAACAGATTGGGTGCGACCGTCATTATAGATGAAAATAATAAGGTATTGGGTATTATTACTGACGGGGACATTCGTCGTATGTTAGAGCAACATGATAATATTCAAAACTTAATCGCAGAAGATATTTATCACACCAACCCTGCGACTATTGCGCCTAACGCTTTAGCAATAGAAGCTTTAGCCATCATGGAACAAAAGGACATCAGCCAATTAATTGTTGCTGATAATCATCAATATATAGGCATGATTCATATTCATGACTTAATGAAAGAAGGAATTTTATAAATTTAACTAGCCATTCCGTGTGTTTAATTTCACACTAATAAAATAATTTAAGTAGCTATGAAAAACAAACATCATTATGTTGCCATCATGGCCGGGGGTATTGGAAGCAGATTTTGGCCAATGAGTAGGACCTCCTTTCCAAAGCAATTTTTAGATGTACTCAATACCGGTAAAACATTAATTCAATGGACCTATGATCGCTATACAAAATTCATTCCTGAAGAAAATATCTTCATAGTAACATCAAAGGAATATGTGGACATTGTAAAAAAGCAATTACCCAACTTACCTGCCGAAAATATTTTAGCAGAGCCTAGTAAAAAAAATACAGCGCCTTGTATTGCTTATATTTCATTTAAGTTGGCACAAATTGACCCAGAAGCAAGTTTTATTGTGGCGCCAAGCGATCACTTAATTTTAGAACAAGATAATTTTGAAAAAATTAGTTTGCAAGCACTTGACTTTGTTGCCAATATAAAAGCTTTAGCTACATTAGGCATAAAACCAACGCACCCAAACACGGGGTATGGCTATATACAATATGAAGGACTTGAAGTAGCAA
The DNA here is from genome assembly GCA_009693715.1 of Chitinophagaceae bacterium. Lineage (GTDB taxonomy): Bacteria > Bacteroidota > Bacteroidia > Chitinophagales > Chitinophagaceae > Sediminibacterium. Next base: position 12,511 of record SHWT01000028.1, on the reverse strand, counting down.
CAGGAATATATAAAGTGAAAACATTTACTGAAAAACCTGATTTAGAAATTGCAAAATCCTTTTTAGCGAGTGGCGACTTTTTATGGAATGCGGGTATTTTTGCTTGGAAAGTGTCAACCATCCTAACTGCTTTTGAAAAAAATCAACCAGAGATGTATGAATTGTTTGATCAAGAAAAACAGCACTTTAATACACCTGAGGAAGCAAAGGCCATTCAAAAAATATACCCTCAGTGTACAAATATCTCCATTGATATAGCGATCATGGAAAAGGCAGACAATGTATTTGTGATTCCATCTAGCTTTGGCTGGAGCGATTTGGGTACCTGGAATAGCGCCTATGAAAATATTGAAAAGGATTATTTTGGTAATGCTGTAGCCTCTGACAATGTGATTGTGATTGATGCTACCAAGTGTATGATCAATGCCCCTAAGGACAAATTGGTGGTGGTGCAAGGTTTGGATGATTTTATTATTGTAGATACCAAAGATGTACTACTCATTTGCAACAAAGAAAAAGAACAATCCATTAAAGAATATGTAGCCGAAGTAAAAAGACATAAAGGGGATAAATATATTTAACCTACTATTTTAAACCTACCTTAGCGAAACACAAAATTGCTTCATTAAAATACCCCCATGGCAACCATTATCAGCGGAACAGGCAGTTACATACCGAGCATCATAAAAACGAACTTAGGATTCTCTGAGAATACTTTTTATGGAGAGGATGGCGTGTTAATTACAACACCCAACGCTGAAATAGTTGAAAAATTTAAAGACATCACTGGGATATACGAGCGCAGATATGCCGAACAAAACATGAATACTTCTGAAATGGCAAGTAAAGCGGCCGAATTAGCGATTCAAGATGCTGGCATTGATCCGGAGACCATTGATCAAATCATTGTGGCACATAATTTTGGGGATGTATTACCAGGCACCATTCAAACTGATACTGTTCCTGCACTTGCTTCAAGGGTAAAGCACCAACTAGGTATTAAAAATCCAAATTGTGTCGCTTATGATATTTTATTTGGTTGCCCTGGTTGGATACAAGGGGTAATTCAAGCGGATTCATTTATCAAGTCTGGAATGGCTAAGCGTTGTTTGGTGATTGGTGCTGAAACCTTAAGCAGAGTAGTAGATAGTCATGACCGAGATAGTATGATTTTTAGCGATGGCGCTGGTGCATGTATTGTGGAGGAAGATACGAATACCAGCAGTGGTATTTTAGCCTCCAGTGTGCAAAGCCATTGCGTAGATGAAACCTATTTTTTATACTTGGGAAAATCATATCATCCAGAAGGAGATGAAGCCACAAGATATATAAAAATGAAAGGTAGAAAAGTGTACGAATACGCGATTAAAAACGTTCCCTTAGCGATGAAGGAATGTATTGAAAAAGCGGGGGTAGATATACATGATGTAAAAAAATTCTTTTTACACCAAGCCAATGAAAAAATGGACGAAGGATTTATTAAGGCCTTGTATAAATTATATGATATCAAAACTGCGCCTGAAAATATTATGCCCATGAGCATTCATGATTTGGGAAATAGTTCAGTAGCTACCATCCCTACCTTATATGATTTAGTAAAAAAAGGGAAGTACAAGGAACACCAACTCCACAAAGGGGATATTGTCATTTTTGCATCCGTGGGTGCGGGCATGAATATCAATGCAATTTGCTACCGCGTATAACCACCCACTAGTACCCTCGTATATTTTTGCCTTCCATATAGTTAACAAATGCTTTATTACAAACCTTGTTACCGCCTGGCGTTGGATAATTTCCAGTAAAATACCAATCTCCCGTATTGGTTGGACAACACAAATGTAAATCCTCAATAGTTTGATAAATTACTTCCACAGGAATGGAAAAATTTTCCGGGGTAATTAACTGTGCAATTTTATCTGAAATTTCCTCTGGTGTGAATGGCTTATATAATTGACGCACTACATTTTCAGTATGTAACTCCCCTTTGGCTTCAAGGTCCTTTATTTTTTGTAATACATCGGCAATCACATTTGACTTGCCTGTTTCATTTAGCAAAGCCATCACTGCTCTAAATGCAATGAAATCGCCCATTTTACTCATATCAATGCCATAACAATCAGGGTACCTGATTTGCGGAGCGGAGGAAACAACAATAATTTTTTTAGGGGATAAGCGCGCTAGCATTTTGATGATACTTTCCTTTAAGGTCGTACCACGAACAATACTATCATCAATGACCACCAAGGTATCTTCATCTTTTCGAACAGTGCCATAAGTTATATCATATACATGTTGCACCATTTCATTTCTATTGGCATCATCAGTAATGAAAGTTCTTAATTTAACATCCTTAATCGCAATTTTTTCCTGTCTTATTCTTCGATTCACCATGGCTTCCAGTTTTTCTGGATCTACCTCATTTCCCCAACTCAAAATACGCTCCACCTTAATTTTATTTAAGTACTTCTCCATGCCTTTTACTAAACCGTAAAAAGCAACTTCGGCGGTATTAGGTATATAGGAGAAAATGGTGTTTTTCAAATCCTTTTCAATACGATCCAATACCCTTACACTTAAATGATTCCCCAAAGCAATTCTTTCGCGATAAATTTTTTCATCGCTACCTCTTGAAAAATAGATACGCTCAAATGAGCAAGCCCTTCTTTCCTTTGGTGCAATTATTTGTTCAATGGTATATTTGCCATGATCATCCACAATCAATGCCATACCCGGCATCAACTCCAATACTTCATTTTCTGCAACATTAAAGGTGGTTCTGATGGCAGCACGTTCACTTGCAGCTACAATTACTTCATCATCAATATAATAATAGGCAGGTCGTATACCATGCGCATCACGCATAATAAAGCTATAGCCATTACCCAACAAACCTCCCACGGTAAATCCGCCATCAAATAAAGGAACTGCATTTTTTAATACATCCACAATATCGGGATTGTTGGGATTGATTTGTTCTTCCTTTTCTAAAAAATGATGTATTACTTCCATCATTGCGGCCAAATCGCTTTGTTTTTCAAAAGTACCTGGCGTTACATTAATGTGTTGGTATAATTCCTCTGTATTGACTAAATTAAAATTCCCAGCAAGTGCTAAATTTTTAGCAGGGATCAAATTCCTTTTTATAAACGGATGACAAAATTCAATGTTATTTTTCCCTTGTGTACCATACCTTAAATGCCCCAATAATATTTCACCCATAAAAGGCAAATGCCCTTTCATTAATCCAGGATGTTTGGTGATGTCTGGCTGAAATTTTTCGAGCTCTTGAATTTCTAAACCAATTTTATAAAATAAATCAGCAATGGGTTGTTGTGCGTTACTTCGAAGACGATATAAAAAAGGATTCCCAGGTTCAATATTTAATTTTAAAGTAGCCAAGCCTGCGCCATCCTGCCCACGGTTGTGCTGCTTTTCCATTAACAAATACAGTTTGTTTAAGCCGTAGGTTACCGATCCTCTTTGTTGAAGATAATAAGAAAAGGGCTTTCTTAAACGAATGTAAGCGAGGCCGCATTCGTGTTTGATCTCATCACTCATGATGTATGAATATTAATACACTTTTTCTGTTACCATTGCATCCGCCACTTTTGTCCAATCCGTTAATTCAGGACAAGCGCGGTATTCTCCATCTAAATAAATATAATAATTGGGGATATGCTCTTTAAACCAGCTTTCCATTTGCTTTACTTTTTTTTGCTCTAATGCACGCTGGGAAACACGGTTATAATCTTCTCTTAGGTTTTCTTTATGGGGCGATGTTCTTTCTCTAAAATAAATTAATCGTACAGTTTGTCTTCCACGATCATCTTGGTATACTTGCGGATCGGAAATATCTCCTGGCTTTAAATTTTTTAGCATGACCACCATGTCCTTATCTAATTGATCAATATTTACGTAGGAAGATCCATCACCGCCTGTTACTGCACCACCGCTAAATTTACTTCCATCATCATCACTGTACTTGTTAACTGCTTCTCCAAAACTCATTTTATTCGCAAGAATTTCCTTTTTGACACTATCCAACAAATATTTGGCAATATTAATTTCATCCTTGGTAATAGGTGGAATTCTAAGAATATGTTTAACAACAGCGTCATCCCCTGAACGTGAAATAAGTTGGATGATATGATATCCAAATTTTGATTTAATGGGTGCAGAAATTTGACCTTCTTTCAAACGGAAGGAACCTGCCATAAACGCGGGGTCCCAAGTTTTTTCGTTTCTATTGATATTAAATTGCCCTAGGTTTTCTTTAGCACTTGGATCCTCAGAATATAATTTCACCAATTGATCAAACTTATTAATGCCAGCTTCAATTTGACGTCTGTAATCGGATAACTGCTTGATAACATATTCTTCAATATCGCGATTTGCTTTAGGATGTAATATAATTTCTGCAATGCTTACTTCGCTCTCATATAATGGCAAACTATCCAGAGAAATTTTATTATAAAAAGCCCTAACCTCAAAAGGGGTAATTTTAATTTTGTCTACGATTTTTTCTTGCATGTTTTCAGACAACTTCTGCTCCTTAATCTGAATTCTAAAGTCCTCTTTTAGCTGAATAATGCTTTTTTGAGCAATTTCTTCCAACACCTCTTTCGATCCAAATTGTTGCATAAATTGCCTAATACGCATATCAATGGAATTTTCAACTTCTTCTTCTGTTACCAAAAGCGAATCCTTTTCAGCTTGTAATACCAAGGCCTTTCGAATCAATTGCTGTTCAAAAATTTGACATGCATTTGGTAAGATTATATTTTCCTCGCCTTGTGCTTGCCTTTTCATGTCAAGCATTGTATTCTCGATATCGGATCTTAAAATAAATTTATCTCCGACAGTTCCGACAATTTTATCCGCTAATACTTTTTTTACTTGCGCGTTAACATGAACCGACATGGATAAAAAAAAGAAACAAAAAACAATACTGACTATTTTCATCTAAATAATATTAATGTTTAAAGGTCTGATTCCTGGTCGGTTTTCCCAAAAATCAAATCTTAATTATTTTATAAAGTACGCTTCACTTCTTCTTCCTCAAACGCTTCTACAATATCACCTACTTTTAAGTCGATAAAGTTTTTGATGGTCAATCCGCATTCCATATTGGAAACGACATCTTTCACATCATCTTTGAAACGTTTTAAGCTTCCTAATTCAGCAGCTTGTCCTTCTCCTTTAGGATATTCAACAATACCATCACGAATGATTCTGATTTTGCTATTTCTACTTAATTTTCCATCCAATACAAAACATCCTGCCACGGTCGCTTTATCAAACTTGTACACTTCGCGTACTTCCACATTGGCAATAATTTTTTCTTGAATTTTTGGCTCTAACATACCTTCCATTGCGCTCTTGATTTCATCAATAGCGTTGTAGATAATAGAGTATAATTTAATTTCTACGCCCTCTGCTTCTGCCAATTTATTGGCTTGCATACTTGGACGTACATTAAATCCAATAATAATTGCATCCGATGCTGCTGACAATAACACATCCGACTCAGAAATTTGACCTACCCCTTTTAATACCACGCGAATGGCAATTTCAGTAGTAGATAATTTTTGTAATGAATCACTCAAAGCCTCCACTGATCCATCCACGTCACCTTTAATAATAATATTCAATTCCTTGAAATTTCCTAAAGCCAAACGACGACCAATTTCATCCAATGTAATATGCTTTCTAGTTCTTAAACCTTGCTCTCTTAATAATTGAGATCGCTTAGTTGCTAATTCTTTTGCTTCAGACTCATCATCAAATACTTTAAATTTCTCACCCGCCTGAGGCGCACCATTCAAACCTAATATAACCACTGGTGTTGAAGGAGGCGCAATCTCGATACGTTGGTTACGCTCATTAAACATGGCTTTTACACGACCGTAATATTGTCCTGATAAAATTAAATCACCTTGCTTCAAGGTGCCATTTTGCACTAATATAGTAGCCACATAACCACGTCCTTTATCTAAAGAAGCTTCAATGATTGTTCCAGTTGCTTCCTTATTCGGATTTGCTTTCAGGGCTAATAAATCAGACTCTAAAATAATTTTCTCTAATAAGGTATCTACATTTAAACCTTGTTTAGCTGACAATTCTTGGTTTTGGAATTTACCACCCCAAGCTTCCACTAAAATATTCATTTGAGATAATTGCTCATATATTTTTTGCGGGTTGGCCCCATCTTTATCAATTTTATTCACCGCAAAAATCATTGGAACACTAGCCGCTTGTGAGTGACTAATGGCTTCCTTCGTTTGCGGCATCACTGCATCATCCGCAGCAACAACAATAATCGCAATATCAGTAACTTTCGCACCACGCGCACGCATTGCAGTAAAGGCTTCGTGACCAGGCGTATCCAAGAAAGTAATTGCTTTACCATTCGGTAAGGTTACTTCATACGCACCAATATGTTGTGTAATTCCTCCTGCCTCACCAGCAACCACATTTGCATTACGTATATAATCTAGTAAAGATGTTTTACCATGATCGACGTGTCCCATAATGGTTACAATCGGCGGACGCTCCACTAAATTCGCTAGATCTTCTGCTTCTTCTTCCTCATCTAATTCTTCCACATCTTCCAATCCAACAAATTCAACTTCAAATCCAAATTCACTTGCTACTAGTTCAATAACCTCCGCATCCAAACGTTGGTTAATGGAAACCATGATACCCAAGTTCATACACTTGCTGATGATATCTGCAAAGCTTACATCCATCAAACTTGACAATTCACTTACCGTAACAAATTCTGTTACTTGTAGTTTGTTATCACTTACTTCATTTTGTTCATTTTCAGCAGCTTCCTCTCTTTTCGCACGACGATATTTAGATTTCAAACTTTTACCGCGACCCCCTTGGCCTGATAATTTAGCTTGTGTTTCCTTGATCTTATCTTGAATTGCTTTTTGACCAATTTCTTTTTGCTCAGCAGTTTGTGGTGCATTACGATTACCCCCTGGACGAGCACCGCCACCTGGTCTTGCGCCACCACCCGGTCTGTTGCCCCCACCTTGTCCTTGATAGCCACCGCCTGGACGGTTACCGCCTTGTTGTCCTTGATAGCCACCGCCAGGACGATTCCCGCCTTGTTGGCCAACACCTTGTTGTCCTCCACCTTGTTGCGGACGACCCGTTGGTGTAGGAATACGCTTACGAACACGCTTTTCCTCTTGAGTCATTGGTTTTGGTCTGGTATCGCTATTGACAGGTAAATCAATTTTACCCATCACTTTTGGACCTTCTAACTTATCAGCTCTAATATTTTCAATTTTTCCATGCACGTTTTCAGGTGAAATGGAATGATCCACCGGTGCTTCTTTTTTTGCAGGCGCTTTTGTTGGGGCTACTGCCTTTTCTTCTGGGGCTTTTGGTTCATCCGCTTTTTTTGCAGATTTCTTAGGTCTTGTAGAAGAATCTATTTGAGACAAATCTATTTTATTGATCACCTTAGGTACTTCAACTTCTGGGGCTTTTATGTTTGAAGTCGCAGCTTCTTCCGGAGCAACTTCTGTTACTTCATTTTTCGCTTTTACTGCTTTAGGCTTTGCTTCTTTTTCAGCAACAGCTTCTTCGGCTTTTGGCGCTTCTGGTACCACTGCTTTTTTAGCAACTGCTTCTTCGGGTTTTTTTACTTTATCAGTGATTGCATTTTTAGGCAATTCAACATGATCTGCTTTATCCCTAGCAACCTTGTCGCCCTGGAATTCAGCTTGCAAAGCATAATACTGATCCTCAGTTAATTTAGCTGCTGGCTTAAGGTCATCCTTAGGGAAACCTTTTTTGGAAAGGAATTCAATCAAGGTATCTTGACCGATGTTAAATTCCTTAGCAGCTGCTAACAATCTTGGTAATTTCAATTCTGACATTCTATTGTTTTTTGCCCCTTTTTTTAGGAACGAGTAACCTAATACAAATATACTTTCAAAAATCAAGGTTATTCACCTTTATCAAACTCTTCTTGTAAAATTCGACGAACATCCGCGATGGTCTCTTTTTCCAAATCTGTTCTTCTTTCTAGCTCATCCGCGCTTAATTTAATTACGCTACGGGCTGTATCACAACCCACACGCTTAAATTCATCAATAATCCAGGTTTCAATCTCATCGCTAAATTCATCTAAATCAATATCAAATTCATCCACAATCTCCTCGTCCTCACGATAAACATCTAATTCATAGCCAGTTAATTCAGCTGCCAATTTGATATTTACCCCACGACGACCAATGGCTAATGAAACCTGATCCGCAGGTAAATAAACTTCGACACGCTTGGTATCGTTGTCAATATTCATGTAGCTGATTTTAGCAGGCGTTAAAGAACGTTGAATTAATAATTGTGTATTCGTCGTAAAATTAATGACATCGATATTTTCATTTTTCAACTCTCTAACGATACCATGAATACGACTTCCTTTCATACCCACACAAGCACCTACTGGATCAATTCTATCATCAAATGATTCAACGGCAACTTTTGCACGCTCTCCTGGTTCACGCACAATTTTTTTAATGGTAATTAAACCATCAAAAATTTCCGGCACTTCAATTTCTAATAATTTAGCAAGGAACGATGGACTTGTTCTTGATAAAATAATAACAGGTGAATTATTTTTCATATCCACTCTTGCAACTACGGCACGAATGTTTTCGCCTTTCTTAAAAAAGTCCTGTGGAATTTGTTCTGTTTTTGGAAGAATCAATTCATTACCTTCTTCATCTAGTAACAAAACTTCTTTTTTCCAAACCTGATAAATTTCTGCATTGATAATTTCACCAATACGATCTGAATATTTTTTTACTAATACATTCTTCTTCAAATCATTAATACGAGAAGCTAAAGTTTGTTTCGCTGCTAAAATTGCTCTGCGACCAAAATCTAAAATATCCACTTCCTCATATAAGTCCTCACCTATCTCAAAGTCAGGCTCTATCTTGATTGCGTAAGAATAAGGTACTTCCTCTAAAGGATTGTCCACATCATCATCTGGTCTAATTTGACGACGACGAATAATTTCCAAATCTCCTTTTTCGGCGTTCACGATTACATCAAAATTTTCGTCACTACCGTACTTTTTTCTGATCAAAGTTTTAAACACATCTTCAACCACTTTCATCATCGTTGGGCGATCTATATTTTCAGCATCTTTAAACTCCTGAAAAGCTTCGATCAAATTTATACTTGCCATAACATAATTTTTTTTCAAGCATGTAGCTTGATGATTTGTTAAAATTGAACTTGAACTATTGTTGATTTAATATTTTCATATGGTATTTGCATTTGCTGTTGCAATGCTTTTTTCCCTTTTCCATCTGTCCACTCCAAAGTAATTTCCTGTTCCCCTACTTCTAATAACTGTCCTTCTTTTTCAACGCCATCATTCATCGTGACCAACACCTTACGACCTTTATTTTTTTGATATTGTCGTTGCAATAATAATGGTTCATCTACCCCAGGTGATGAAACTTCTAATGAAAAATCACCTTCCGGAAACCATGCTTCTTCCTCAATGGCTTTATACAATTTTCGGTTAAAAAAAGTACATCTTTCAATGGGTAAGCCATTATCGCCATCCAAAAACACTTTAATATTATTGGTCGGCTTCACTTTTATTTGAACACAAAAGTAGCTTTGATCCTCTGCTAACAAAGGGTCAATCACTGCTTTTACCTTATCAATTAATACACTTGCTTCCATAATTAAAAAAGAAGAAGGGAACGATTTCGTTCCCTTCATTAGCTTTTACACTACACCAAAGGTAATAAAACGTGATGAAATATCCCAAAAATATTAAGAGACCCCTTATTTTTGCAGTATGAGTAAACTGATATTTTACGGGATAATGATCTATTTCCTTTACAAATTGATTTTCAATGTGGTTGTGCCAGTCAGTAAAGGCGTAAGAACAGTGAGGCAAACCATGGAACAAGCGAGGGATGCCGCAGCCAAGCAACAAGCCAATACAAATGCCAGGTCGAATAGTACTTTTGGCAATAGCCCCAAGCCTGCTAGCCCGCCAATGGAAGCGGAATATATTGATTATGAGGAAGTTAAGAAAAAATAACTTCTCCCTTACGAGGTAGTAGCCTTGATGGTCACCTCGATTATTCGGGTCCAGCTTTTATCCTTGTAACAACTACAAATAGGCTTGAATTTCATTTTCTAGCAACATCCCGGGTTTTAGGTGAAGCACTTTCATCCCTACGGAAGCTGCAGCGATTATATTGGGTTCATTATCATCTACAAATAAGGTTTCGCCCGCCACCAACCCCTCTTTCTCTAATATATAAGTAAAAGAAACTGGATCGGGTTTACGCATCCCCATTTTATGAGAATAATAAGGCGTTTGAAATAAGGACTCAAATGGATAATTAGCCACCTCTCTTTCAAATTCTGGAATGAAATGATCACAATGAATTTGATTGGTATTGGAATATAAAAAAGTGGGATATGTTTTATTATTTTCCTTAAGCCATTGAATGCTAGATTTTCTAAAACCAACTAACAATGAATTCCATGCAATAGTAATTTGATCATTGCTTAAAGGCAAATTTGATAATGAACGAAAACCATCAAAAAATGTTTGTTCATTAACAAAACCCATTTCAAGATCAAGAAATAATCGGTGTGATTGATTTAAAGTAAAATGGGTCTCGATATCATTTATTCCGATGGATGTAAAGCCTTCATTCATTTTTTTAAAATCAATATCGTATAATACATTTCCTAAATCGAAGATTAAATTTTTTGTAGCTAGCATAATTATTATTTGTACAATTTTAAGTAAATAATTTTATCGTTTCATGGCAGCAGCCATATGTTTGCATGCAGGTGTTCCGTTGCTTAATTCTTTTTTTATATTTTCATGAGATACATCGTCTCGGTTTTGACTTAACTTAAAAACATGTTTAAGTTCGGTCACTTCAATTTCAAAAGAAATAATTGCTTTCATATTTTCTTTCATATATAAAGGATCTAAGTTTTTCACCTGTGTTGGCGCATTTGGATCTTTTTCGAAATGAGCGGTAAGCTCGGAAAGTAAGGCGTACAGATGATCTTCGCCCTTCATTTGTATTTTACCAACTGCATGCACTGATTGATAATTCCAAGTACTTGCAACCTCCTTAACTGAATACCAGCTTGCACTTACAAAAGCGGAGGGTGCAGAAAAAATGACTAGTAGATTATTATTTAATTCAAATGCAATCGTATGATCTTGCTTGCGCATGACATGACCACTAATAATTATTTTATCGTTTTCTGTTTTTAATAATACAGGCACTTGCGTTGCTACTGGAAAGCCTTGATTATCTACGCCACAAATAGTAACAAAAGGATTAGCGTGCATAAAGTCAATAACTTCTTGCTGATCTTTGGCTTTGTAATAAGGTATGTTATACATTATAAACTTTTTATTTTAGTTATTTAAATAATTGCGTTTGCATCAATTTACAAATTGACTATTTATAATTAAAGCGGCAGCTCGGTAGTGGTTTTTATTTCATCCATCACAAACAAACTATTAATATGTGCCACCATGGGAAGCACTGCTAATTTTTCTTGATAAAATTTGTTGTAAGATTCCACATCTTTGGTGACTAGTTTTAAAAAATAATCAAAATTACCTGATACCAAACTACAGGAAATAACTTCAGGGTACTGTGAAATAATTTGTTCAAATTCAGAAAAATTATTGGTGGTTTGTTTGTCTAAGGTCACATGACAATGCACAATTAAACCAAGGTCAATTTTTTTTCTATCTAAAATGCCCACATACCCTTGAATATATCCTTCCAATTCCAAACGTTTAATACGATCGTGTGTTGGGCTCATGGAAAGGTTCACTTGCGCGCTGATATCTTTGATTTTTGCCAAAGCATTTTTTTGCAAAATTTTCAAAATGGCAATATCAATGGAATCTAAACTCATAAGTGATGCATTGAAGGTGAAGGAATAATTTCTGCCCAAGGGCGTAACAACAGTCAAAATTACCGACAATTTCTTAAAATACTAGTTTTTATAGTATATTTTACTGAATTTTTGATATTATATCCTAATATTTCCTTTTTGATGATATTTATGCAGTAAATAAAAGAAATTTTATGATTATCGGATGCCCAAAAGAAATTAAGGTTCAGGAGTACAGAGTAGGTTTAACCCCTGAAGGAGCTGATGCTTTAGTAAGACAAGGCCATACTGTTTATGTAGAAACCAAAGCAGGTGCTGGTTCGGGATTTTCTGATGAATCATATATCAAAGCGGGCGCTAGTATTTTAGCAACTGCTGCTGAAGTATATGCTATTGCTGAAATGATCATAAAAGTAAAAGAACCATTAGCGGCAGAATTCCCATTAATTAAAGCAGGACAAATTTTATTTACTTATTTCCATTTTGCAGCATCCAAGGAATTAACCGATGCAATGATGAAATCATCGGCAGTTTGTATTGCTTATGAAACGGTGGAGTTACCAGATGGTTCCTT
>SHWT01000027.1 GCA_009693715.1 Chitinophagaceae bacterium | reverse complement strand
GAGGGATAAAAAATAAAAAAAGGTAGGAAATATCGCTACTTCCTACCTTTTAACAAAAATCTGTACTAAATATTATTCCTCTTCGTCAAAGCTCATCGCTTCACGTGCAGTGGCTAATACCTCATACTCTTCCTTGCTTCCTACGATCAATTTCTCGAATTCTTTTTGACCAGTACCTGCAGGGATGAGATGACCTGTAATTACGTTTTCTTTTAAGCCTAACATTAAGTCCACTTTACCTTGTATGGCCGCTTGGCTTAATACTTTGGTCGTTTCTTGGAATGATGCAGCAGAAATCCAGCTTTGAACACCTAAAGATGCTTTTGTAATACCTAATAATACTGGACGCGCTGTCGCAGGTTTTGCATCACGCACTTCTACTACTTTTTTATCTGCACGACGTAAAATTGAATTTTCTTCTCTCAATTCACGTAAAGTAACTATTTGACCCGCTTTTAATGTTGCGCTATCGCCTGCTTCAGTGACTACTTTCTTATCGTAGATACGATCGTTTTCTTGAATAAAGTCATAACGATCTTCTAAGTCCTCCTCTAAGAATTTAGTATCACCCGCATCCACGATTTCTACCTTCTTCATCATTTGACGAACAATAACTTCAATATGCTTATCATTAATTTTCACCCCTTGTAAACGATAAACCTCTTGAATTTCATTCACCACATATTCTTGTACAGCAAATGGACCTCTGATGGCTAAAATATCAGCAGGTGCAATTTGACCGTCAGATAATGGAGAACCAGCTTTTACGAAATCGCTGTCTTGTACTAAAATTTGACGCGTTAATGGTACTAAGTATTTCTTAACCATGCCATCTTTAGATTCAACAACAATCTCTCTATTACCACGCTTGATATTACCAAATGCAACAATACCATCAATCTCACACACAATCGCAGGGTTACCTGGATTACGCGCTTCAAATAATTCAGTTACACGAGGTAAACCTCCAGTGATATCTTTTAATTTTCCTAATACTCTTGGAATTTTAACCAATACATGTCCTGCTTTAACTTCAATGCCTTCTTCGATAATAATGTGAGAACCTACAGGTAAGTTGTACATTTTATTATCCTTGACACCTTCTAATATGATGGTTGGAATTCTTGTTTTATCCTTAGATTCAATAACCACTTTTTCACGGTGACCTGTTTGCTCATCCGCTTCATCGCGATAGGTAAATCCTTCTGTGATATTCTCAAACTTAATTTTACCATTTTGTTCAGCAACAACCACATTGTTAAATGGATCCCATGTACAAATCACAGCTCCTTTTTTAACTTGTGCGCCATCTTTAACAGCTAACAAAGCACCATAAGGAACGTTATTTGTAATCATTAAACGATCGTTCTTAACATCCATGATTCTTACCTCACCCGTACGACCAATAACCACTTTAACTTTGTTGCCATCGTTATTAATAGTGTCTACTGTTCTTAAACCATCAAATTGAATAGTACCATCAAACTTAGCGTTTAATGCAGATTCAACGGAAGATGATCCCGCAACTCCACCCACGTGGAAAGTACGTAATGTTAACTGTGTACCAGGCTCCCCAATAGATTGTGCAGCAATAATACCCACTGCATCTCCTCTTTGTGTAACATAACCAGTAGCTAAGTTTCTACCATAACAGCTAACACATACACCACGCTTGCTTTCGCAAGTTAATACAGAACGGATTTCAACTGATTCAATACCTACATCCTCCATCGCTCTTGCAACATCAATCATGATTTCTTCACCAGCACCCACCATTAATTCGTTGGTGATTGGATTGAATACATCATGTAATGAAGTACGACCTTCAAGTCTGTCTGCTAATGGTTCAATGATATCCTCATTATCTTTTAATGCACTTGTTGCAATACCACGCAATGTGCCACAATCTTCTTCTGAAATAACCACATCTTGAGATACATCCACCAAACGACGTGTTAAGTAACCTGCATCCGCAGTTTTCAATGCGGTATCGGCCAAACCTTTACGCGCTCCGTGCGTTGAGATGAAATAATCCAATACGTTCAATCCACCTTTAAAGTTAGATAAGATTGGGTTTTCAATAACCTCAGATCCTGTGCTACCACTCTTACGAGGCTTAGCCATCAATCCACGAATACCTACTAACTGCTTCACCTGTGTTTTACTACCTCTTGCACCTGAATCCAACATCATGTAAACAGAGTTGAATCCTTGTTTGTCGATCGCCATTTCACGAATTAATGTTTCAGTGATACGCGTATCCACACGGCTCCAGATATCAATAACTTGGTTATAACGCTCGTTGTTGGTAATTAAACCCATGTTATAGTTTTCCCAAACTTCTTCTACCTCAATTTTAGCACCATCCAATAATGATTGTCTTGTTAAAGGAACAACTAAGTCGTTCACGTTAAAGGACAAACCACCACGGAAGGCCATTTTAAATCCTAATGTTTTAATATCATCCAAGAATTTAGCGGTCGTAGGAACATCCGTGATTTTAATAATATCACCGATAATTTCTCTTAAACTTTTCTTAGTTAATAATTGATTTACAAATCCTACTGCTTTTGGTGTGTGTTGATTAAACATGACACGACCTACTGTAGTTTCAATTAATTTATTCACCAATACCCCGTTTTCACGTATGTTGGTTTTTACTTTAATGTTTGCATGTAAATCAACTTTGTTTTCGTTGTATGCAATGATCACCTCGTCTAAATTATAGAACGCTTTACCTTGACCTTTGATGGTTTCAGTTTCGTTGGTAATTTTTCCTTTAGTGATATAATACAATCCCAATACCATGTCCTGAGAAGGAAGGGTGATTGGTGTACCATTTTGCGGGTTCAAGATGTTATGCGAAGACAACATCAATAATTGCGCTTCTAAGATAGATGCATGGCTTAAAGGTACATGCACCGCCATTTGGTCACCATCGAAATCGGCATTGAACGCTGAGGTAACTAATGGGTGCAATTGAATGGCTTTACCTTCCACCAATTTAGGTTGGAAAGCTTGGATGGATAAACGGTGCAATGTTGGGGCACGGTTTAACATCACCGGATGTCCTTTCAATATATTTTCTAAGATATCCCAAATAATGGCTTCTTTTTTGTCTACTAATTTCTTAGCGGACTTTACCGTTTTAACGATACCTCTTTCAATTAATTTACGGATAATAAATGGCTTAAATAATTCTGCAGCCATATCCTTAGGCAATCCACACTCATGCATTTTTAAATCTGGTCCTACTACGATAACAGAACGACCAGAATAATCCACACGCTTTCCTAATAAGTTTTGACGGAAACGACCTTGCTTACCTTTTAATACATCAGATAATGATTTTAACGCACGACCACCTTCTGCTTTAACGGCATTAGATTTACGAGAGTTATCGAATAAAGAATCGATCGCCTCTTGTAACATACGTTTTTCATTACGCAAGATAACTTCTGGTGCTTTAATTTCTAACAAACGCTTTAAACGGTTGTTACGAATAATCACACGACGATACAAGTCATTCAAATCAGAACTTGCAAAACGGCCGCCATCCAATGGCACTAATGGACGTAATTCTGGTGGAATAACTGGAATATATTTCATCACCATCCACTCAGGTTGGTTAGTGATATGTGTTTTTGCTTCACGGAAGGATTCAACCACACTCAAACGCTTTAAAGCATCTGCTTTTCTTTGTTGTGAGGTTTCGTTCGCAGCTGCATTACGCAAAGAGAAACTTAATTCATCTAAGTCTAATAAACCTAATAAATCATGGACTGCATCAGCACCCATTTTAGCAACGAATTTTTGAGGATCGTCATCAGGTAAATATTGATTTTCCTTTGGTAAAGTATCTAATAAATCAAGGTACTCTTCCTCCGTTAATAAATCAGCTACTTTTAAATTATCCTTAATACCTGGTTGAATAACTACATAACGCTCATAATAAATGATGGTTTCTAATTTCTTAGAACTCATTCCTAATAAGTAGCCAATTTTATTCGGCAAACTTTTAAAATACCAGATGTGCACGACAGGTACCACTAATTTAATGTGACCCATACGCTCACGACGCACTTTTTTCTCGGTTACTTCAACACCACAACGATCACAAACAATACCCTTATAACGGATACGCTTATACTTTCCACAAGCACACTCATAATCCTTTACAGGACCAAAGATACGCTCACAGAAAAGACCATCTCTTTCTGGCTTGTAAGTACGATAATTAATGGTTTCAGGTTTTAAAACTTCACCAAAGCTTCTTTCTAAGATACTGTCTGGAGATGCCAAACTAATGGTGATTTGTGAAAAAGCAGGACGTTGTCTATTCTCTTTTTTGAATGCCATATTTTTTATTCATTTAGTCCCGGTTTTTATCCCGGTACATTTTTAAGAATGTGGTGTTAATCGATTGAATTTTTATTTTACTAAAAAATCAATTGGGTATTAATCAAATTTTAAATCTAATCCTAATCCTCTCAACTCATGCACTAATACATTGAATGATTCAGGAATACCCGCTTTAGGGATATTTTCTCCTTTAACAATCGCTTCATATGTTTTAGCACGGCCAATGATATCATCAGATTTAAGTGTCAACAATTCCTGTAAGATGTTCGCAGCACCATATGCTTCCAATGCCCAAACCTCCATCTCTCCGAAACGTTGTCCACCAAACTGCGCTTTACCACCTAACGGCTGTTGTGTGATTAAACTGTATGGTCCAATACTACGCGCATGCATTTTATCATCCACCATGTGGTGTAACTTAATCATATAGATAATACCTACTGATGTTTTTTGGTGGAAACGATCTCCCGTTTCTCCATCATATAAATAAGTATGTCCGTTATGAGGAATATCTGCTTTAACACATAGCTCTTCAATTTCAGTAGTACTCGCACCATCAAAAATTGGAGTTGCAAATTTTACGCCTAATTTTTTACCAGTCCAGCCTAAAATGGTTTCATAGATTTGACCTAAGTTCATACGAGAAGGTACCCCTAATGGATTCAATACAATATCCACTGGTGTTCCATCTTCCATGAATGGCATATCCTCATGACGTACAATTTTGGCAACAATACCTTTGTTACCGTGACGGCCCGCCATTTTATCACCCACTTTTAATTTACGCTTAACAGCTAAATAAACTTTAGCTAATTTCAACACACCTGCTGGTAATTCATCACCAATTGAAATGTTGAACTTCTCACGCTTGTAACGACCTAATTCTTCATTATACTTAATGCTATAATTATGCAATAAAGTGTTTACTAAATCATCTACTTTTTTATCGCCAGTCCATCCTAAAGGATTTACGTTTTGATAATCAATAGGTGCTAAATTTTTAGGATTGAACTTGCTTCCTTTTGGAATTAATGTTTCACCAAAGTTGTTAACCACACCTGGCGTAACTTGATCCTTTAATAAGGTTTGTAATTTTTCAACTAACAATTCCTTTAAAGAAATATCATTTTGCTCGTGTACTTTTTCAACTTTATCTAACAATGCTTTCTCACGCACTTTACCACTCTTATCTTTTTTAGCGCGTTGGAATAATTTTTTATCAATCACCACACCCTCTGTTCCATTAGGTGCTTTTAAAGAAGCATCTTTTGCATCACCTGCTTTGTCACCAAAGATGGCACGCAATAATTTTTCTTCTGGTGTTGGATCAGATTCACCTTTAGGGGTAATCTTACCGATTAATATATCACCTTCCTTCACGGTAGCTCCGATACGGATAATACCATGCTCATCTAAATCTTTAGTAGCTTCTTCAGATACGTTCGGTATATCAGAAGTTAATTCTTCCTCACCCAATTTCGTATCACGCACTTCTAATTCATATTCATCAATGTGAATGGAAGTGAATAAATCTTCACGTACTACTCTTTCACTGATTACAATCGCATCCTCAAAGTTGTAACCCTTCCATGGCATGAACGCCACTTGTAAGTTACGACCCAACGCAACTTCACCATCTTTAGTCGCATAACCTTCCGTTAAGAAATCACCTTTTTTCACCTTTTGTCCTTTTTTAACAGCAGGACGCAAGTTGATACAAGTAGATTGGTTGGTTTTGATGAACTTAGTTAATTTATAAATAATTAAGTCCTCGTTAAAGCTCACTAAACGATCCATTTCATTTCTGCTGTAACGAACATGAATTTCATTCGCATCCACAAATTCGATAACGCCATCGCCATCAGAATGTAATTGAATACGCGCATCACGTGCCGCCTTTCCTTCCAAACCAGTTCCAACAATTGGAACTTCAGGACGAATTAACGGTACCGCTTGACGTTGCATGTTTGATCCCATCAACGCACGGTTCGCATCATCATGCTCTAAGAAAGGAATTAAAGATGCACTCAAACCAACAATCTGATTTGGCGCTACATCCATAAATTCAACTTCTTCCTTATCTAATATCGGGAAATCGCCTGTATCACGAGATACCACTTTGTCTTCAGCAAACTCACCCTTTTCAGTTAGGTTAGTATTAGACTGTGCGATTTTTTTATTTTCTTCTTCCTCAGCACTTAAGTAACTCAAATGCTTCATATTCACTTTACCATTTTCAACTTTACGGTAAGGTGTTTGAATAAAGCCCATGTCATTGATTTTTGCGTGTACACACAAAGTAGAAATCAAACCAATGTTGGGTCCTTCTGGCGTTTCAATAGTACATAAACGACCGTAGTGAGAATAGTGAACGTCACGTACCTCGAAACCTGCACGCTCACGACTTAAACCACCGGGTCCTAATGCGGAGATACGACGCTTATGCGTGATCTCACTTAATGGATTTGTTTGGTCTAAGAATTGTGATAATTGTGAAGTACCGAAGAACGAATTAATAACAGAAGATAAAGTACGTGCATTGATCAAATCAACTGGCGTAAATACCTCGTTGTCACGCACGTTCATACGCTCACGAATAGTACGCGCCATACGCGCTAAACCTACTCCGAATTGCGCATACAATTGCTCCCCCACTGTACGAACACGACGATTGCTCAAATGATCAATATCGTCCACCTCTGCTTTACCATTGGTTAAACGAACTAAATATTTAACAATCTCAATAATATCATTCTTAGTTAATACCTTTTTTTGAAAACCTAAATCGTGTCCTAATTTTTTATTGATTTTGTAACGACCTACTTCTCCTAAATCATAACGCTTATCAGAGAAGAATAATTTATCAATAATACCACGCGCTGTTTCATTGTCTGGAGCATCCGCACCTCTTAATTGACGGTAAATATGTTGCACCGCTTCCAACTCAGAGTTTGAAGTATCCTTATTCAATGTGTTGTAGATGATTGCATAATCACCACCCACATCCTCTTTTTGAATGAATACGCTTTTCGCACCCATTTCAATAATTAGATTAACTGAATCTTGGTCAAGTACTGTATCACGCTCTAAAACAATCTCATTACGCTCAATACTTACTACCTCACCCGTATCTTCATCCACAAAATCTTCCACCCATGTTCTTAAAACACGCGCAGCTAATTTGCGACCAATTTGATTTGCTAAAGTTTTTTTATCTGCTTTAACTTCATCGGCCATTCCGAATAATTCCAAGATGTCCTTATCAGTTTCAAAACCAATTGAACGTAACAATGTTGTTACAGGGAATTTTTTCTTACGGTCGATATAAGCATACATGACGTTGTTGATATCAGTAGCAAATTCCATCCAAGCTCCTTTGAAAGGAATGACACGAGCAGAATATATTTTTGTTCCGTTAGGATGTGTTGATTGTCCAAAGAACACACCTGGTGAACGATGCAATTGAGAAACCACTACACGCTCAGCACCATTAATTACAAAGGTTCCGCGCGGTGTCATGTAAGGAATGTTTCCTAAGAATACATCCTGTACGATGGTTTGGAAATCAACGTGCTCCTCATCATTACAACTTAAACGCAATTTTGCTTTTAAAGGCACTGCGTAAGTTAAACCACGTTCCATACACTCATCAATAGTGTAGCGTGGGGGATCGATAAAATAATCCAAAAATTCTAAAACGAAAATGTTACGCGTGTCAGTGATAGGAAAATTTTCCTTAAACACACGGAACAATCCTTCCACATTTCTGCGATCAGGTGTTGTTTCTAATTGAAAGAATTCTTTGAAAGATTCTAACTGAATGTCAAGTAAGTCTGGTGCTTCGGCAATGTGTTTGATTTTACCAAAGTTGACTCTGTTGTTCAAGTTTGTTGTAGACATACGGTATAAACCAGGTTTTATTGAAATATAATTTTTGGGGAGAATTATTCTCAAGTATAAAATAGAAAATACTACAATTCGTTGTCGAACTGCAATAACACTATACTACACGCCCAAAATAAAGGATTGCAAAGTTAAGGAATGGTGAGGACTTTTAAAAACAAATTTTGTACCAAAAGCACTGATTTCGAGGATTTTTTGAGAAAAAATGCCAAAATAAGTAATTATGACATATTTTATTTTTTATAATTTGTATTTGATTGTTATTTATTATATAAAAATATAGATAATATATATAATATATAGCCGACTACTTACGCTCTTTGGCGAAGCTTAAGTTTTATTTAACAAAGCACATAAAAAAGTCCCGACTCGAGTACTCGAGTCGGGACTATATTTTTTAGGACCTAAGTCGCGTAAATTACTTTACTTCAACTTCAGCACCTGCTTCTTTCAATTTACCAGCAACTTCATCAGCTTCTGCTCTTGAAACGCCTTCTTTGATTGCTTTTGGAGCGCCATCAACTAAATCTTTAGCTTCTTTCAAGCCAAGACCTGTTAAATCTTTAACGATTTTAACTACGTTCAATTTGCTAGCACCTGCTGATGTTAAGATAACATCAAAAGCTGTTTTTTCAGCTACTGCTTCAGCACCACCACCTGCTGCTACAACGACTGCTGCTGCTGCTGGTTCGATACCGTAGTCCGCTTTTAAAACGTCTGCTAACTCTTGTACTTCTTTCACTGTTAAGCCTACTAATTGTTCGGCTATTTTTTTTACGTCTGCCATTTTGTTTCAATTTTTTCCGCTTTCAAAGCATTTGCTCCAGCGGAAGGTTTAAAAAAATTATGTTAACAATATAAAAACAGAAACTCATTCGAGCCCTCTGCATTTAAAATTCTTATTGGGAAGCGCTGCTTATTCAGCTGCTGCTTCCGGTGCTGCTTCTGCTGCAGGCGCTTCAGCTACTGGAGCTTCTGCTGGTGCTGCTACTTCTTCCACTGCAACTTCTACTGCTGCCGCAACAACTTCTGTTTCGGTTTTAGTAGAACCATTCTCAGCGTGGTTTAATAAAGCAGCAATTACGCGCTTAGCTGGAGATTGTAATAAACCAATCACCTCGCCAATTAATTCATTCTTAGTCTTAATGTTTGTTAATGCTACTAATGAATGATCGCCTACAAAAATGTCACCATTAATGAAAGCTGCTTTTAAAGTAGGTCTATCCCAATTATTTACTTTTCTGAATGCGCTAATGATCACCGCTGGATCCTTAGGATTTTCAGAGAACATTAATGCAGTTACTTTGTTTAATGATTCAAACAAACCTGCATACTTCTCGCTGTCCAAACTTTCTAAGGCCTTACGAATCAAAGTGTTTTTAGCCACTTTCATCTCCACTTGCTTATTAAAACAAGTACGACGTAAATTAGAAATTTGTTCTACGCTCAAAGATTCTGTATCTGTGATATAGAAGTTATTATATTGATTAAACTTTTCTTTTAAAAGTACAATCACTTCATTTTTTTGATCTTTGGTCATAACTAATTTTATTTTGTTACCCGGGTCAATTCCTTACGGATCACCAGGATTAGTTCATTAATGATTTTGTTTCCACCGAAATGCCTGGGCTCATTGTTGAAGCCATGCTAACTCCTTTCAAATAAGTACCTTTTGAAGAAGATGGTTTTAATTTGATAATCGCATTCAATAATTCAGAACTGTTTTCTGAAATTTTTTCTGCAGAAAAAGATACACGACCTATTGAAGCATGCACGATACCTGCTTTATCAACTTTAAATGCAATCTTACCGCCTTTTACTTCATTGACTGCTGCAGCAACATCATTTGTTACTGTACCAGTTTTTGGATTAGGCATTAAGTTACGTGGTCCTAGTACCTTTCCTAATTTACCAATTTTAGGCATTACAGCAGGTGTTGCGATGATAACATCTACATCCACCCAGCCGCCTTCAATTTTGGTAACAAACTCATCTAAACCAACATAATCAGCACCTGCTTCACGAGCAGCCGCTTCCTTATCTGGTGTACATAATACCAATACTTTTTTGGTACGACCTGTGCCATGAGGAAGAGATACGGTACCACGCACTTGTTGATCCGCTTTTTTAGGATCTACGCCTAAACGAATGTGTAAATCAACAGAGCTATCGAATTTTGTGCAATTAATTTCTTTTACAAGTGTAGAAGCATCTTTAAGGGAATAAAATTTATTCTTATCCACCTTCGCTACCGCAACTTTTCTTTTTTTAGTCAATGACATGTTCATTAATATTTGTGGTGAATAAAATTAGTTTTCCCAAGGTGCTTTACCGTCAACAGTAATACCCATTGAGCGCGCTGTTCCAGCAACCATATTCATTGCACTGTTTAAAGTGAAGGCATTTAAATCCGCCATTTTATCTTTTGCAATAACTTCAACTTGCTCCCAAGTAACTTTACCTACTTTGTCGCGATTACTTTCTTTAGAACCTTTTTGAATTTTAGCAGCTTCCATTAATTGAACTGGAGCTGGTGCAGTTTTGATAACGAAGTCAAATGACTTGTCGGTATAAACTGTAATTAAAACAGGAACTACTTTTCCTTGTTTGTCTTGAGTTCTAGCATTGAATTGCTTACAGAACTCCATAATGTTTACCCCTTTTGAACCCAGGGCTGGACCTACTGGAGGCGCAGGATTGGCTTGACCACCTTTCACCTGCAGCTTTACGTAGCCGGAGATTTCTTTTGCCATTTTTTTATATTTTTTTTGGTTAAGCGTAGCGTCATTGGACGATACTCCCAAATACCCACACTTCGAAAAGTGTAAATTGGAGGGCGAAAGTACGATGATCTTGGCATTTGGCCAAAAAAAATCCCCCCAAATTGCTTTGAGGGGACCTTTTTACCTTTTTCCTTCTAACTCAGTTTCTCTACCTGCATGAAACTTAATTCCACTGGGGTAGATCGACCGAATATTTTCACGGTCACTTTCAATTTCTTCTTTTCTTCATTCACCTCTTCTATGACGCCATTGAAGTCATTGAAAGGTCCCTCAATTATTTTTACAGTTTCTCCCAAAATGAATGGCTCGCTGATGGAACCACCTAAGTCGTTCATCTCATCCACCTTACCTAACATTTTGTTTACTTCTGATTTTCTTAAAGATATAATATTGCCTTTTGAACCTTTTCCATCGGTTAAAAAATGCATTACATTACTAATGTTACTGATGTGCATTACAATGTCATCCGCCAAACGCCCACTACCATTGGCATCCACCACTTCAATCATTACATAACCTGGAAAATAGTTTTTTTCGCGCATGACTTTTTTACCATTTTGCACTTTGTACACTTTCTCCATTGGAAGAAAAATTTGCTTAATGGTATTTTGCCAGTTATTGCGAAGAATATCTTTATCAAGGTATTCCTTAATCTTTTTTTCCTTTCCACTAACCACACGAAGTACAAACCATTTGGTATCTGGTGCAGCTTTAGTAGCAGGTGTAACGGGTGTATCTAATATTTCTGTTTCCATGTGTTACTTAAATAATGAGTAAATCAATTTTAATAATTGATTGCTTGAAAAATCCATTAACCAAACTAAAGTGGTTATGATTAAAGTTCCTACCAACACGATGACCGTACTTTGTTGTAGGTTGGTCCATGTAGGCCAAGTAACTTTTTCCTGTAATTCCAAGTAACTTTCCTTGAAATAGTTGGCGATTTTATTCATAACTAGACAGTTTATATTTCTATTTTATTCTCAAATTTTGCTCAATATACCAATTCTTCCACAATTCATTCGCACGGGCACTAGGATTCGAACCCAGATCAAAGGTTTTGGAGACCCGTATGCTACCATTGCACTATGCCCGTATGAACCAAAAGTCTCTGGCAAAAGCAACCGCTTGAACCAAAGACTTTCAGTTATTATGTTTAGTTAAATTACTTAACGATTTCAGTAACTTGACCAGCGCCTACCGTTCTTCCACCCTCACGGATAGCGAACTTCAATCCTTTTTCCATTGCGATAGGTTGGATCAACTTAACGCTGATACTAACGTTATCACCAGGCATAACCATCTCAGTTCCTTCTGGTAAAGAACACTCTCCAGTTACATCCGTTGTACGGAAGTAGAATTGAGGACGGTATTTATTAAAGAATGGCGTGTGACGTCCACCTTCTTCTTTTGATAATACATAAACCTCAGCTTTGAAGTCAGTATGTGGTGTAATTGTTTTTGGCGCGCAAACTACCATACCACGACGGATATCTTTTTTCTCAATACCACGTAATAATAAACCTGCGTTATCACCAGCTTGACCTTGATCCAATAATTTTTTAAACATCTCAACACCTGTTACAGTTGAGCTCATTGGCGCATCCATCAAACCTACGATTTCTACAGCCTCACCAACTTTAACAATACCACGCTCAATACGACCTGTAGCAACTGTTCCACGACCAGTGATCGAGAAAACGTCCTCTACAGACATCAAGAATGGTAGGTCAACAGGACGAGGAGGCAAAGGAATGTATGTATCAACAGCATTCATTAATTCTGTTACTGCATCTAACCATTTTGGGTCTCCAGCTAATGCACCTGTAGCTGATCCACGGATGACTGGTGTTTTTTCACCATCAAAGCCGTAAATAGTTAATAAATCACGAACTTCCATTTCAACTAGGTCTAATAATTCAGGATCATCAACTAAGTCAACTTTGTTCATGAATACTACAATTTGAGGAACACCTACCTGACGTGCCAACAAGATGTGCTCTTTAGTTTGTGGCATAGGACCATCTGTAGCCGCAACTACAAGAATAGCACCATCCATTTGAGCAGCACCCGTGATCATGTTTTTAACATAATCCGCGTGACCTGGACAGTCAACGTGCGCATAGTGTCGTGCATCAGTTTGATATTCTACGTGTGCAGTATTGATAGTGATACCACGCTCTTTTTCCTCTGGCGCACCATCAATTTCATCGTAGTTTTTTTTAACAGCTAAGCCTCTTTTAGATAATACATCTGTGATGGCAGCTGTTAATGTTGTTTTACCATGGTCAACGTGGCCAATAGTTCCAACGTTTACGTGGGGTTTCTCCCTCTTAAAGGTCTCTTTAGACATCTTTATTTGTTTTTATGTTATTTTTATAATTGCCGTTAATAGACCACCGAGTCCATCAACCATAGCTTTCAAAATTAAATCAACCATCTCATTCCACCTAGTTCTATTCACTATTTCTTGCGCCACACTCCTTTTTCTCCGTTTTGAGCCGTTGATGAGAATCGAACTCACGACCTCTTCCTTACCAAGGAAGTGCTCTACCACTGAGCCACAACGGCGTTAAGCATACCGACTTTCCCCTCGTTCCCATCAACTAATCCAATTGGAGCGGGAGACCAGGCTCGAACTGGCCACCTATAGCTTGGAAGGCTATCGCTCTACCAAATGAGCTACTCCCGCATTTTCTCCTTTCTAAAAGAACTAAAACTTGTTGTCTCCTCCCCTTTTAACAAGGTTGCAAACTACAACAAATTTTGTGGGCAGAGTAGGGTTCGAACCTACGTACTCGTGAGAGAACAGATTTACAGTCTGTCGCCTTTAACCACTCGGCCATCTGCCCCTGAATTATTGCACACCCAATTTGAGCCGGAAATGGGACTCGAACCCGCGACCTGCTGATTACAAATCAGCTGCTCTACCAACTGAGCTATTCCGGCAAGTCATAAAAGAACGATCCCCAAATTTTGGGATGGCAAAGGTAATGGAATTCTTTATTTATCAAAATTTTAGGGCAATATTTTATCCCAAAAGCAAGGTATTCCTCAAAATAATATCAAATTCAGGGCCCTAATTGGTTAAATCGAACAAAATTGAAAACAAAAAAGCCCATTGTCTCTTAGAAAACGAAACAATGGGTAACGATACTTGCTTGAAAATTTTATTATTAAGCGGCGATGCGCTCCTTTTTCTTTTTTAATTGATTGGCGATTGAATCAAACGCGTGATCAAATGCTGTTTGAAAACTTGTGGCACTTGCTTTTACAAAGCATTCATGCTTCGGTATGTGAATTTTTATTTCGACCACTTTTTCTTTAATCGCATGGGCCAAGCTCTCCAATTTTAAATACACTTCCACCTTGGTTATTCGATCATGAAAGGTTGCTAATTTGTCTAATTTTTTTTGCACGAATGCTAACAACTTTTTGTCTGCATCAAAATGCACTGTTTGAATACTGATGTTCATAAAATAATAATTTAAAAATGATAAATTAAAAGAACTAATCAGGCAATAATTTTACTTACACCTGCAATAGTAAGTTACCACTTTTAATAATCATTTTCAAGTAAAAAAAGGTTTTGTGAAAACTTTAGGATACGGTATGACAGATGTCATAGGCCCCACCATGATCAATGAGGTAGGTTAGGCTTTTGGGTGCGCTTTGGCAAAAACCTCTTTTAATTTTTCAATGGTATTATGCGTGTATACCTGTGTGGCAGCAAGGCTACTGTGTCCTAGCAATTCCTTGACTGCATTTAAATCGGCGCCGTTGTTCATTAAATGCGTTGCGAAACTGTGGCGCAAAACATGGGGACTCTTTTTTTGCAAAGTGGTTACCTGCGATAAATAAAATTTTACAAAAGTATATACGGCTCTGGGTTGTAATGGTTTCCCTTTTTCAGTGACAAATAAATTAGGAACCCCTTCGGCTTCGGCAGGTTTTTGTTGTATGTATTTTTTTAGTTCCAACGCCAATTCAGCGCTAATCGGAAGGATGCGTTCCTTATTCCCTTTTCCTAAAACTTTGATTTGTTTTTTTCCCAAATCAACATTGTTTTGTTTGCACTGAATTAATTCACTCAAACGCATGCCAGTGGCATAAAATAATTGAATCACCATTTTTTCGGTGAAGCCCTTCCACCCTTCTGCAAATGACAAATTCAATAATAATTGTTGAATGTCATTTTCGGCGACAAAAGCAGGCAAACGCTTACTAATTTTTGGACTCGTTACTGTTTCCATGGGGCTTTTTGTCAATGCCCCATTTTGTATCTGAAATTTAAAAAAAGATTTTAAGGAAGATATTTTTCGATTCAAGGACTTACCTGTTAATGCAGCTTCCTTTAAGGAGGCCAACCAAGTGCGCACCATGGTACCAGATACTTGCTCCAATTCAAATTTGTCGTATTGGGATTCAATAAAGTCAAAAAATTGGATAAGGTCATTCGTGTAAGCCGTTATAGTATGCGCAGCGTATCTTTTTTCAAACTGTAGGTAGCTTAAAAAGGCATTTAATGGTGTATAACGGGTGTGTAGGGCCATAAAAAAAGTAGCCTAAAGTTAGGAAACTTTTAGACTACTTAAATAATATATAAAAGGAAGGTTTTGGCTTATCCTTCTATTTTTCCGCTGAAAATTTGTTGCTTGTAAACCGCTTTCAATACTTCGAAACGACGTTGTACAGATGGTTTTACAAAAGCTTGACGCGCACGTAACTTTAATAAAGTTTTACTTTTTTCAAACTTCTTTTTGTACTTCTTAAGCGCTTTGTCAATGTTCTCGCAATCTTTTGAATCAATAATTAACATAATATATACCTCCTCAGGCGTTTTTTATTTTAGACCCGTTATTGGGACTTAAATTTTTTTTCAAGACCTATTATTTCTAAATGGTACAGAAAAAATTGGATGGCAAAGATAAGAATCCTTTTGAAAATACCAAATTTACTATAAATCTTTATCCTCAATATTTTTCCCTTTCATGGCCCCCGAAATGGCCTGATCCATTACCCTTTCGGCAAATGGGCGTGAAATATCGTTTAATTCCTCCGTTTTAGTCTGAATTAAGTTCTTGTCCTCCATAGTAATAGCCAATTGTAAGGCTTGCATGGCTTGGGCGGTTTTAGTTAGCTCCTCCTGGGTTAAAAGTGCCGCATGCTTCATCAAAAACTTTTCAGTCACCCCCAGCATTTGCTCGGCCTCGGTTCTCGCTTCTACCAATGCGCGCATACTAATATCGGCTTTGGCATGCGTTATACTTTCCAATAATCTTTGCTCAACTTCTTCATCGGTTAAACCATACTGTGGTTTGATATCAATCGTTTGACTTACTCCGCTGCGTAATTCCTTGGCACTTACTTGTAATATACCATCTGCATTGATTAAAAAGCGCACTTCCACTTTCGGCAGTCCTGCTGGCATAGATGGTATTCCTTTTAAAGTAAACGCACCCAATGGACGATTGTCCTTCACTAAATCACGTTCTCCTTGATATACTGAAATATGGATGCCCGTTTGCGCATCTTTCTGTGTGGTATATTGTCTGGAAGCCTGCGTAGGAATTTTTGCATTCCTTGGAAGTAATACATCCATCAATCCACCCATGGTTTCAATACCTAAACTTAATGGCGTGATATCTAATAATAACATGGATTGATTATTACCCGCTAAAATATCCGCTTGCACTGCCGCACCTAATGCGACCACTTCATCTGGATTCACTGAATCATTCACGGGTTGCGCAAAAAAATCAGCCACTTTTTGTTTTACAAAAGGTACACGGGTACTACCTCCTACCATGAGCACCGTATTAATATCTGAAATATTTAATTGCGCATCCTTCATGGCACGCGCGCAACAATCCATTGTCTTTTGAACGATCGGTGTTATTAAATCTTCAAATATTTGTTTGGTGATGAAAACTTTTTCACCCGCAAATTCTGTTTCAAAATAATCAGCAGATGACAAAGCGATTTTTGCTTTTTCAGCCGCTAATCTTAATTGTTGTTTTAGCGTTTTATGATCTTCTAAATGATCCGCCCCCATTTGCTTAATCCAATATTCAATAATGACGCGATCTAAATCATCACCCCCTAAATAAGTATCGCCATTGGTACTTAATACTTCAAAAATACCATTTGAAATTTTCAATATTGAAATATCAAAAGTGCCACCCCCTAAATCATATACCGCAATTGTTTTTTCTTCCGCTGGATTCAAACCCAAACCATACGCTAAGCTAGCAGCAGTAGGCTCATTGATAATACGCAACACATCCAGTCCTGCTAATTTTCCTGCATCGCGTGTCGCTTGACGTTGTGTATCATTAAAGTAAGCAGGCACTGTAATGACCGCTTTCGTTACCGGTGTTTTTAAAATATGCTCGGCGCGTTTTTTTAATTCCCCTAGAATATAAGAAGACAAATCGACGGGAGAATAAAAAGTATTTCCCACTTGCACTTTAACCAAACTATCTCTATTATCATCTATAATTTTATAAGCAAAAAAATCCTGGTGCTCCCGAATGTCATGATGACTTTTTCCCATTAAACGCTTAGCACTAAAGATGGTATTTTGCGGATCAGATTCTAAATAAGGTTTTGCATTTTCACCTACTTCTGCATTTCCAAATGCATCAAAATGCACCACACTTGGCACAATACTACTGCCATCAAATTCCTTTAATGCAGTGGGTAATTTTGTGTCCGGATGTATAATGGCCACCAAACTATTAGTTGTACCTAAATCAATCCCCACAATAATCTCGGATTGTTGTAAGCTACCAGTAGCAATATTTATTCCAATTTTAGCCATTTAAAAAATTTTACAAATGTACATTTCGCCCACTACATTAAAGTTGCGAATTAAGGAATGAATTTATTTTGACTTTCTTACTAGTATCGTTTTTGAAAAAGTATCATGCAATGGTTGGTCATTCCAGGCTAAGCCAAACATAGAAATAATAGTAGTTCGCACTGTGGCTCTTATAAAAACCTGCCCAATATTGGGGCGTTTGCCATTCGTGGAAATCACCTTGGTTCCCGTCATCATTTTAGCAGGGGTTTGTAAAAAAATCCATTCGAATAAAAAGGTGTAGGCCCATGTGACCCCAAAAAAGAAATACCCAAATCGCACTGGTGTATAGTTCCAATAAATCACTTGAAAATTATACCAGCTATACACGATATAAGTTAAAATGGTGATGAAAATGGTGTCCAATAAAAAGTGTAAAATGCGGGTTCCTTCCCCGATTGTGGGTGTTGTTGGGTTCATGATGCAAAAATATTGCTTTTTAGTAGTTATTTTTGCCTAAAGTATAAACTATGACCTTAATACAAGAATTACGTTGGAGAGGAATGATTCAAGATATTATGCCTGGGACCGAGGAACTTTTCCAAAAGGAAACTGTTTCAGGCTATATTGGCTTTGACCCAACTTCAGACAGCTTGCATATAGGTAGTTTGGTACCCATCTTATTATTAATGCATTTACAAAGAGCAGGACATAAACCTTATGCATTAGTGGGTGGCGCTACCGGAATGGTGGGTGACCCAAGTGGCAAAAGCGAAGAAAGAAATTTATTGAGTGAGGAAACCTTACAATTTAATTTAGCGGGTGTAAAAAAACAGCTTACGCATTTTTTAAACTTTGATCCAAACTTGGCGAATGCTGCTGAAATGGTGAATAACTATGATTGGTTTAAAGATTTTAGTTTTTTAGATTTTATAAGAGAAGTGGGAAAGCATATTACAGTGAACTATATGATGGCGAAGGACAGTGTTAAAAAAAGAATCGAAGGTGATACCGGCATGAGCTTTACTGAATTTACTTACCAATTAGTGCAGGGCTATGATTTTTATTGGTTGTATAAAAATAAAAATTGCAAAGTACAAATGGGTGGCAGTGACCAATGGGGTAATATTACTACTGGTACTGAAATTATTCGTCGCAAAATGGGTGGCGAAGCTTTTGCATTTACCTGCCCCTTAATTACAAAAGCTGACGGAGGCAAATTTGGCAAAACAGAAAAAGGAAATGTATGGTTGGATGGAACTAAAACCTCCCCTTACCAATTTTATCAATTTTGGTTAAACGCAAGTGATGAAGATGCAAAAAAGTGGATCAAAATTTTCACTTTGCTTCCTATGGAAACGATTGAACATTTATTAACCGAATACGAGCAAGCACCGCAATTAAGAATTTTACAAAAAAGATTAGCAGCTGAGTTAACCACTCTAGTGCACAGCGCAGATGATTTGGCTTTTGCTATTCGTGCCACTGAAATTTTATTTGGCAACGCAACCACCGAGGTTTTACAATCCTTAAATGAGGATCAATTATTACAAGTCATGGAAGGCGTTCCAACAGCAAACATCACACTCGCGCAACTTTCAGAAGGATACGATTTTGTGAGCTTATTAGCAGATACCCAAATATTCCCAAGCAAAGGCGAAGCGCGCAAAATGTGGCAGGCAGGCGGTTTGAGCATTAATAAGGAAAAGATTAGTGCCGATTTTACTGTGGTCAACACCACCCATTTGTTGCAAGGTAAATATTTGCTTATTCAAAAAGGTAAAAAGAATTACTACTTTATAAAAGCGTCTTAATAAGGAATTTCAACATAGTTTGCAGTTAAACAAAGGGTCCCTCCGATTGCTCGGAGGGACCCTTTGTTTAAATTAGATTACCCAAATAAACCTGCTACATTGACTAATCAAATGCTACAGGAAATTATAATATGTTTATTGAAGTGCCTTCCATAATTCCTCCGCTACTAAGGCATCCCCTTTTTCATTTAAGTGTACCCCATCTGTAGTTAAAATACCTTTCGCTAAATTATTGGGATTATTTGCTAAGCTATAATCATGAAATATTTTTCTCAAATCAACTAAACTAATAGTGTTGGTAGCAGCATATTGACGAATCCAGTTACTATATGAATTTAAGTCGCCATCCTGTGTATTGCTATAATCATGCTTCTCTCCTATCGCAGCAGGTGTTACTAAAATAACTTTAGCGCCTTGATTTTGGATCTTTTTTATAACAGCATCATAAAATTTACCAAATTTATCAAAATCAGTTCCTGTGCCACTGCTTGCTTTATGCCAAACATCATTTACCCCAATATATACAAATACCACATCTGGCTTTTTCGCTAATACATCATTCTCGATGCGTAAATACAAATCATAAATTTTATTGCCGCCAATACCAGCCCCTATTAATTCAAAATTTTGATCAATGCCTTTTTGTTGAAGCATGGTTTGCATTAAATCAATAAAGCCTCCTTTTTTAACTGCGGCTTGCGTAATAGAATCGCCAAAAAA
>SHWT01000026.1 GCA_009693715.1 Chitinophagaceae bacterium | reverse complement strand
GATTTGATCAACGAAAAACATTTTAGATCAATGAAAGACAAAGCGATTGTTTGTAATATTGGTCACTTTGATATTGAAATTGATATGGCATGGTTAAATAAAAACTATGGTCATACAAAAGATACCATCAAACCACAAGTTGATTTGTACAATATCGATGGCAAAGACGTTATCGTTTTAGCTGAAGGCCGTTTGGTAAACTTAGGTTGTGCAACTGGTCACCCTAGCTTTGTAATGAGTAACTCTTTCTCTAACCAAACTCTAGCACAAATAGAATTATGGACCAA
Source organism: Chitinophagaceae bacterium (assembly GCA_009693715.1). Classification (GTDB taxonomy): domain Bacteria; phylum Bacteroidota; class Bacteroidia; order Chitinophagales; family Chitinophagaceae; genus Sediminibacterium. The sequence goes on along the minus strand of SHWT01000026.1, from coordinate 20,315 downwards.
CCATAAGAACTATGAAAACAAAGTATACGTTTTACCTAAACATTTAGATGAGAAGGTTGCACGTTTACACTTAGCGAAAGTAGGTGCTGAATTAGATGAGTTAACAACTGAACAAGCAGAATACTTAGGTATACCTGTAGCTGGGCCGTTCAAGTCTGATGCTTACAGATACTAAGCTATAAATAGTTATTAAACTAGGCATCAATTTAACTATTGAAATTGCTTATGAAAAATAGCAAATGAAAATGGTTCATTTAACTGCATAGCTTATAGAATAATTAGCACTTTCCCCTTGCCGTCCCGATAAATCGGGACGGCTTTTTTATTTATACCATTATATGCAGCAATAATTTTTAGTATCTTTAAACCAATATTTAAAATTGATACAACAACAACTATTTATAACAACTATTAAAAAGGCCTTATGAAAATTTCAAATTTTATATTTACAATTTCACTGCTTGTTATAACCAGCTTTTCAAATGCGCAACAAATTGCCATTATACCAGAACCTTTTCAAATGAAAGTGGGCAATGGCAGTTATACCCTACCTAAAGTTGTGGTAATGAGTGCGCCTGCTTCTGCAAATGAGATTAGTGAATTAATTTCAAAAAAAATAAATACAGTCACCGGAAACCAAATAACTAAATCAAGCACTAAATCAAATATTGATATACAAATAATTAACGAAACTGAATTAGGTAAGGAAGGTTATCATCTAGATGTGAATGAAAAAGGAATTCAAATTAAAGCCAATACCAATGCAGGTTTATTTTACGCTTGGCAATCACTACTTCAAATAATGCCAACTGCCGTATTTAATAATACCATACAAAACAATATAAGCTGGAAAATTCCTTATGTATCCATTACCGACAAACCTCGTTTTGGATGGAGAGGTTTAATGTTAGATGTTAGCCGCCACTTTTTTACAAAAGCAGAGGTGAAAGAATATATTGACAATATGGTTTTATATAAATACAATGTATTGCATTTGCACTTAACGGACGACCAAGGCTGGCGCATTGAAATTAAAACATTACCTAAATTAACAGAAGTGGGTGCATGGCGCGTGGATCGCAAAGGCAAGTGGGGAAATATAAACACCCCTTCACTAGATGAACCTAAAACCTATGGCGGATTTTATACCCATGAAGATATTAAGGAACTGGTGGCATATGCAAAATCAAAATTCGTAGAAATTTTACCTGAAATTGATATCCCAGGACATAGTATGGCATTTTTAGCCTCCTACCCTTTAAGCACGACGCCGAATTATAATTACCAAGTAAATGCTGGTACAGAATTTATGGATTGGACAGGATACAATGGACATGCAACAGCAAAAATCGATAACGCATTGAATCCTGCCAATGAGACTGTTTATAATTATTTAGATAAAATTTTCACGGAAGTCGCTTCTCTATTCCCTTTTGAATATATCCATATGGGTGGAGATGAAAATGCAAAAAACAATTGGGCAAAAAGCACAGAGGTGCAAAATTTAATGAAAAGAGAAAACTTAAAAGACCAAAATGAGGTACAAAGTTATTTTGTAAAAAGAGTAGAGAAAATTATTAATGCAAAAGGAAAAAAATTAATGGGATGGGACGAAATATTGGAAGGTGGATTACCTGGGAATGCAGCAGTGATGAGTTGGAGAGGTATGCTAGGAGGCATTGAAGCTGCAAATCAAAAACACCAAGTAGTGATGACCCCAAATGACTTCGCCTATATTGATTTTTACCAAGGAGAGGTTACCGCCGAAGGGAAGGTTTACAAAGGCTTAAGAATGAAAAAAACTTATGAATTTGAACCCCTACCTCAAGGTATTGACCCTAAATATATTTTGGGTGGGCAAGCAAATTTATGGACTGAGCAGATATTAAGTTTAAGAAGTGCCCAATATTTAACCTGGCCTAGATCCATGTCCATTGCCGAAACACTATGGTCACCCAAAGAGAAAAAGAATTGGCAAAACTTTTCAGGAAAAGTAGAAAAGCAATTTGAAATTTTAGATGCATTAAATATTAAGCATGCTAAAAGTATCTACGATCCAATTGTCACAACCACAACTAACACCAAAGGAGAACTCATCGCGAAAATGGAAGGCGAAGTTGTTAATTTGAAATTTTACTACTCCATTGACGAATCCTTACCAGACCAATTTAGTGATGAATACAAAGGCGCTTTTGTTATTCCTAGCGATGTGACTATTTTACGTGTTATTAGCTACCGAAACGGTAAACCTATCGGGAAAATGTTACATATCCCTATGGAATCATTACTAAGCAGGGCTGTTAAAACTTTGTAACACACCCAAAGCTTTAGGAGGTAGGTTTAACTTAAAATCACTGCCTTCATACAATAAGCCCCGTCCCGATACATCAGGACGGGGCTTATTGTTAGTTATATTCAGTAAATTTGTACTGCATACATTAACATCATGAGGGTATTACTTATTTTATGGCTGGCTTTACTTTTCAATCAATATCCCCTTTATGCACAAAGCAGTCAATCAGATAGTATACCAAAACAAAATACAACTGACAAAAAAAAAATATCCCTAAAACTTAAAATTTTAAAAAGCATTACAGGGAATGCTGAATCCATGACTGATACAAACAGAGATGTGATTGCAAACAATATTGAGCTATTATCAAAATATAATGGCAAACAAATCGATAATATTATTATTGAACAACATAATTTCTCCACCAATATCAACCTTCCTCAAATAAACCAAAAGGACAACTTTACAAATATTGCCAATAAACTACATAAAAGCTCATCTGATAATACAATTAGGAAAAACTTATTTTTTAAATCCAACGACATACTCAATCCTACGATCATTGCCTATAATGAAAAATGGTTAAGGGACCTTACTTTCATTCAAGATGCTCGTATTATTGCAATTCCTATAAAATACGACACCAATAAAATTGACCTATTCATCATCACCAAGGATATATTCCCATTAGGAGGAAATTTAAATTTTAAAAATCAAAATTCATTTGATGCCTCATTGAGTGATGAAAATTTATTTGGCACAGGAAATGCATTAAACATTAATCACAATTTTGACAATACCCGAATACCAAAACCTGCATGGGGATATAACCTACAGCTAAGAAATATTTTTGGTAGCTTTATTAATATTAATGGAGGAATCAACAACTATACAAATAGCATTTCCGATGGATCAAGGTCCGCTATGAATAAGTTTGTATTTGGAGAGCTTCCATTTCTCCATCCTTTAAGTAATTGGACGGGCGGATTTGAACTAATGGAATTTAAAAACACAAATGCTTATCCTAGCAAATGGAGTGATAGTTTATTTAATAGCAAATTAAATTACCACTACGACACCAAGGATTTTTGGCTTGGATACCAACTTTTTTTTAAAACAAAATTAAATAAAATTAATCGACGACATATTATACAGTTACGTCACCTTGAAAACACTTTCAATACTCGCCCTATTAACTTCTTGGCCCAATTGGATAAAAATTATCGAAATATCAATGCTAATTTTTTGTCAATTACGGTATTCAACCAAAATATTATCAGGACAAAGTATTTATATGGCTTTGGGCGTAACGAGGATTTACCTATTGGACAATCCTTGAGCTTAACTTTTGGAAATTACTACAGAGAGAATAATAGCATTTCATATGCTGGTTTAAAATATGAAAAATACGCATTGCAATCTTCCGGAAATTATTCGCATCTAAATATCAATGTAGGCAGTAGCTATGCGGAAAAGCAATACCAGGATTTCAGGTTTTTAGCTAGCATGGAAATTATAGGAAAATTAAAATATCTTGAAAAAGGATCACCCTACCGACATACCTTCAATATTAGTATTGCGCAAACTTTAAATAATAAATTTAATGAGGCCTTGTTGATTTATAGTAATTATGGCATTCCACAGCTAAACAAAGAACAAATTAAAGGAGGCACCCGTATTTCAGGAAATTGGGAATCGGTTTTATACAGTGCGAAAACTTTTTATGGATTTAAATCCTCCCCATTTGTATTTGCCAACCTTACGTATATAAGAGCCATTGACGAAGTAAAAAAGAATGGCGGGATATTCACTGCAGTGGGGACAGGCACTAGGATACGTAATGAAAACCTCATATTTGGGACTATTGAATTAAAATGCTTTTACCTACCCCGAACGGATTTGCAAGTAAGTCCATGGAACTTTAGCTTCATTACTAACTTGAAATACAAATACAATTCAACCATCATTCGCAAGCCCGATTTTGTTGAAATTAATTAAAAATCCAGTGGTCCAAATTCAACCTTTAGCCTTTATTTTTGTTATATAATTTATGGTTCAAGCATATAATTTTTTAGCAAGTTGGCAGTTATTCCCCGAAAAAAGTGAATTCGAGTACCAACTCGTTCCAAAATCCGGAAATTACAAAATTGAAAGCGTTCAAAATGCCCATGCACTTAGTTTTAGTCATAATTGGGTAAACATAGAAAATGAAGCTTTTTATGCCCAGTATAGTGTAAATCCCAATGGCATCGCACAGCCCTTTGACAACCATTTATTAGGCAATGAAGTTATTGCCGAAGTGAATAATGGCTCCTGTTTAACAGTGCAGTTTAATAATGACAATAAGGAAGTTTTAAAAGTGGTTCATGAAATATTAGCCAATGGATTTTTAAAAGTGACACAATACGGCTATAAAGAAAATGGCGATCCATTTAAAAATATTGAAATTTATCATAAACAATTAAGTGTGCTCCCCTATGCCTCCTCTGCAGGAAGTGTTGCAATTAGACCCACCAAGGAAGGGGTTATCAAACACAAAGCTTTATCTGCCATGGAGGATCAAACCAATATGCAGTTAAATCAAATTAAGGAACAAATTGAATTATTGGCAAGACAAGCACAGGAAATACGTAAACGTAAGGAGTTAAGCTTGATGATTTACGAAGCTAAAATAACTTTCAAGCCGCAAATTGGTCAAGTATATCATGTATATGAAAAAACGGATGGCTCACATGTTTTATCACTAGTAGCTCCTAGTGAATGGGGTGGCGGCTCGGGGCCATTTGCTGGATTTATTGCAACGGTGAAATTATTAGCCGATCATACTTGGATTGAATGTTAATACCCGTATTTAGCTAGTATCGTATCTACTCTTTTTTCAATGTCTGCATTTTTTTCAACAGGGGGTGCATGGTGTTTTTTTATTGTCGCATCAAAAATTAAAGGGCCATTTGCGCCCCAATGTTTTTGATCGATAAAACTATCCACTCCTTCCATATCATGCGAAGGATTCGTTCTTGTAAAACAAGCCCATAAAAAATTATTAATCTCTTCTGCCATCCAAATTGGATTTTCTGTTAATATTAACATGACTACACCTAACTCATTTAATAAATTTGCCCCCTGCCCTTTTAATTTTTCTTGTAGCCCTTTTGTATCTATTAATGCGGCATCTAATGCGATAATACCAGGTAATACTAATTTTGCATTTGTATTCAATTGATGAATTTCATTGGGTACAGTATTTGCCAAACTTCTTTTCACATCCCCATAAGCAGCAATGACTACTTTGGACCCAGCATTTAAATTTTCACCAGAATAATCCAAAGTATCCATGGTCGTTTTCGTGTAAAAATGAATATCGCTGGTTAAATCAATGCGTTCTAATAAAAATTTTAAAAAAGCAGGAACTTCATGTGTGCTTATTTGATTGGTATCATCGGCCGTTATAAAAACAAATTTCGCCAAGCTTAATTGTCCAGTACCTAAAATATGATTTGCAATCGTTAAAATTTCAGCAGGTTTTTTGTTTTGCAAATACGGTGTATATCTCTCACTTCCAATCGCTAATAATAATGGATGAACGCCTGCAGCGTCTACTGCATGGACTTCTTTTAAACCAGGTATTTCATTGGACACAGCTGATCCTGTCATACTATGTATCAATTGTCCAAAGCTGGTATCTTCTTGCGGTGGCCTACCGACAACAGTGAACGCCCAGATTGCATTTTTTCGCGCATACACTTTATGCACTTTCATCACCGGGAATGGATGTTGCAAACTATAATAGCCAAGATGATCTCCAAAAGGACCTTCGGGTTTATTTTCACCAGGAAATACTTCACCGGTGATTACAAAATCGGCATCTGTACTTATACAAAATCCATCAACATAAGTATATCCAAATCTTTTACCTGCCAATACACCCGCAAAATTCATTTCACTCATACCTTCGGGAAGTGGCATCACTGCAGCTACTGAATGTGCTGGAGGACCGCCCACAAAGCAACTCACTTTTAAAGGCAATCCTTTTTTGTTTGCTTTTGTTTGATGCACCCCAATACCACGATGTAATTGATAATGCAAACCCACTTCCTTATTTAAAATATAATCATTCCCATCTAATTGAATACGGTACATGCCTAAATTTGAATTGCCAATACCTGGCTTATCTGCATCCTCCGTATATACTTGTGGCAGTGTTACAAATGCACCCCCATCCATTGACCAATGATGAATTAATGGAAGATCGCTAATGTTTATTTCCTCAAATAAGACAGGCTTTGAAATTGGATTTTTATTGGGCAACGCATTCAAAGCTGCGGGTAAAGCTGCAAGTGATTTTAATGGATTTTTAATAGCCGCGGTAGGATCAATCTTAATGTCTATCAATTGTTTTACTAGTGGAAGTGTATCCCTAAAAATAAATTGACTTCGCTCAAGCGTTCCAAAAATATTACTCGCTGCCCGAAACTTGGATCCTTTTACATTTTCGAATAAAATGGCAGGCCCTTTTTGTTCATAAACACGCAAATGTATTGCGGCCATCTCTAAATTTGGGTCCACTTGTTCTTTTATGCGCAAAAGCTGTCCAGTGCGCTCTAAATCAAGTAAACAAGCCTCTAAACTAGAATAAGACATTCTCTTTTTAATTGAGTTACAAAAATAACTTAAATTCGCTCATGACTCGTTTAAGTGTGAATATAAATAAGATCGCCACTTTAAGAAATAGTCGTGGCGGCAATAATCCAAACTTGGTACAAGTGGCCAAGGATTGTGAACGATTTGGTGCGGAGGGCATCACTGTTCATCCCCGCCCCGATGAAAGGCATATTCGTTACCAAGATGTGCAAGATTTAAGCAATATTATTACTACAGAGTTCAACATTGAGGGTAATCCCAAAGAAGATAAATTTGTAGCATTAGTCTTAGCCGTGAAACCAGCACAAGTAACTTTGGTTCCTGATACCCTGGGCCAATTAACAAGTGACCATGGCTGGGATACCATCAGTGAACAGGCCTATTTGAAAAATATAATTGCAAAATTTAAAACTGCAGGCATTCGCGTTTCTATTTTTGTTGATCCAGATGAAAAAATGGTTCAAGCGGCTGCCACTACAGGAACTGATCGTATTGAACTATATACCGAAATGTATGCGAAGCAATTTGCGCTAGGGAATAAGGAATCAGCCATTGCCCCTTATATTAAAGCAGCTGCCTTAGCGAATCAATTAGGTTTGGGAATTAATGCAGGACATGATTTAGATCGATTTAATTTACCCTATTTAATAAAACAAATCCCAAGTATTGACGAAGTAAGTATAGGTCATGCATTAATAAGTGATGCGCTATATTTAGGATTAGAAAATACCATACAATTATACAAACGAGCACTTGTAAAATAAAATTAATAATGAAATTTATCAATAACGCAACTAAAATTATATTCGCTTTACTTATTTTAAATTCCGCGACACTGTTTGCGCAAAATACTTATGGCCCTTTACCTACTAAAATGCAATTGGAATGGCATGATAAAGAATTTTATTTATTTATACACTTTGGTCCAAATACATTTACCGATTTGGAATGGGGACACGGAAGTGAGGATCCCAATGTTTTTAACCCAACTTCATTAGATTGCAACCAATGGGCACGCATTGCAAAAAAAGCGGGGGCAAAGGGTATTATATTAACAGCCAAACACCATGATGGATTCAGTTTGTGGCCAAGCAAATACAGCAAACATACTGTTAGAGAAAGTAAATGGTTAAATGGGAAAGGGGATGTTGTAAAAATGTTATCAGAAGCTTGTAAAAAAGCAGGCATTGAAATGGGCGTATATATTTCACCATGGGATCGCAACCATCCGGATTATGGCACACCTAAATATAATGAGGTATATATCCAAACCATGAAAGAATTATTAACTGGCTATGGCAAGTTTTTTGAATTATGGTGGGATGGCGCCAATGGCGAAGGCCCCAATGGAAAAAGACAGGTATATGATTTTAAACGTTTTCAAGATTCTGCATTAGCTTACCAACCACACTTAATGATCTTTAGCGATATTGGACCACATATCCGTTGGATTGGTAATGAAAAAGGAATTATCAATGAAACCAATTGGAACCTACTTGATACTGCAGGATTTCAAAGAGGCGAAGGTGGCCCACCAAACGATTCCTTGAATAGAGGTAATTACAATGGCAAGGCTTGGATACCTGGTGAAGCAGATGTATCCATTAGAAAAGGTTGGTTTTACCATGCCGAAGAAGACAAAACAGTTAAATCGGGCAAGCAATTATTTCAATTGTATTTGAAAAATGTAGGAAGAGGTGGTAATTTTTTATTGAATGTTCCTCCTAACCGTCAAGGCTTATTTTCGCCTGCCGATTCAATAGCTTTAATGGATTTCAAAAAAATTAAAGATGCTGCATTTAAAAATAATCTATTTAAAAATGCAAAAATTATAAGAACCAATAATAGTATTGAAATTCATTTAAAAGAAGCTGTTGAAATTAATGCATTACAATTAATGGAAGAAATTAGCAAAGGTCAACATGTTGTAAAATTTGAAATTTCTGGAGGTAACGATGTTAAGAAATTTGAAACCCTTGCCAAGGGTACAACTATTGGCCATAAAAGAATTATTACCTTCCCCACACAAAAATTAAAATATTTTAGAATTTATATTAGTGAATCCAAAGCAACTCCAATGATATCAGAGGTATCAGGCTATTTGTTCGCTAATTAAAACTGAATGTATTAAATTGCATATAATATAAACTTATGAATACAGCACCAATCGTAGGAATAGTCATGGGAAGCGATAGCGATTTGCCAACCATGCAAGCCGCTGCAGATACCCTTACACTTTTCAATATCCCTTTTGAGTTGACCGTGGTGTCCGCACATCGTACACCTGATCGAATGGTGCAATATGCAAAAACTGCCCGTGAAAGAGGTTTGAAAGTTATTATTGCTGGCGCTGGTGGTGCAGCGCATTTACCTGGTATGATTGCCGCTATTACAAGTTTACCCGTGATTGGCGTTCCTATTAAGTCCACTAATTCTGCAGACGGATGGGATTCAATTTTATCCATTTTACAAATGCCAGGAGGTGTGCCAGTTGCAACTGTTGCATTGAATGGTGCTAAAAATGCAGGCTTACTTGCTGCTCAAATTTTAGGAAGCGCCGATAGCAAAATTGGGCAGGCGATGGACGATTATAAATTAAATATGGAATCAGAAGTGATGCAAAAAGTAGAGAACTTAAAATCAAGTTGGAATAATGGGTTTGACCAATAAAACTTAGCGTGTAAAATAATATTTACGGATCAATTAGTCTTTGCTAACATGTATAATGGTAAAGCTAGCATCCACCGAATTTGAATTATTCAAAATAGCTTCCACCCAGCTCCAACCATAGTCCCCTACCCATTTAGAAAAATTTTCAACTCGCTCTTGTAAATTATTATCCGGGAACAATTCTGATTTAATACTGTGAATTCTAGCAAGCGAAGTATGTTGCTTCCGCTTTTCGGCTCGAATCATTTTCTTCTCCAATAAGGCTAATTTTTTATGTGCTTGTACTGACAAGTTTAAAGCATGATCCCCTAAGGAGGAATCAATTTTTATAACATCTTGCTGAATGGCCTTATATAAATCTGTCAAAGAGGCGATATGTTCCGTTAATGCTAAATTTTCAACACTTTGTTTCTTGACAAAAGCTAATTCTAGCACTTGAATGGAATCAAATAAAGCTTTCGTATTAAATTCCAAGGAAGCCCAATACTTGGTTTGCTTTTCATTGATAAATAAAAATGAATTGCGCAATAATAGTACAGGATAATTTACACCTGCTTGTGCAAAAACATTTTTTAGCTCCATCCAATAAGCCAACTCCCCACCGCCGCCAACAAATACCACACTAGGTATAATAGTTTCTTGATAAGCACCTCTTAAAATTACATTCGGACTAAAACGGTCAGGATGCGCTTGCAATTCCTGTATTATTTCAGCTTGGGTAAATTGAATATTGGTATCCACCACTGAAAACAATTCCCCAGTTTTTTGAATTCTATTTCGATATCCATCTTTTAGATAAAATAAATTTATATCCCGACCTTCCGATTGTACATGATAATTTTCAGATAAGCTTTTAAGTGTAGGCTGAATGGCAGTATGAGATAACTGCGTAGTTAATTCTTTTTGCATCACTTCCGTAAAAAGTGATTTTAATTTTGCATCATCTGGTTGGACCACCAGTAAGCCATATTGCCCAAAAAACGAATGTACCATTTGTAAACTGGCTTCATTAATGGTGTTCCCCTTTTTGTAAGCGGCTTTTATTATGGCCAAGGCTTCCCTACCATCGGGTTTAATAGTCCAATATCCTTCCAAATTTTGCAGCAATTGTAATAAATGATCGTCCACCAGCATACGACCAATGGCACCCGTCTGTTTTGTTTTCCATTGGTGATTTGCGCCATCAATACAATAGCTGCCCACCTCCGCCAAATCTGCATCTTCAGAACCCATATAATATACGGGCACAAAATCATTGTCAGGAAACTGTGCCTTTAATTCAGCAGCTAATTTAATTACATGAATTATCTTATAAAAAAAATAAAGTGGGCCAGTAAACAAATTCGGCTGATGTGCAGTGGTAACCGCAAAGCAATTGTCATTTTTTAATAATCCAATATTTACCTGCACCTTTTCAAAAGCTGCTGTATTTTTTTCATGCATTCCTGCCCCTAATACCTGGTATTGATTTTCCAGAACAGCTACCAATACTTGGCGTTGACTAGCTGAAAACTTACGCTGCTGTATTGCTTTTTTTATCCCTTCCAAATTGGGTGCATAGTGTACATAATCACGCGCTGTTCCATTACCTGAAATATAATCATTCACCAATGACGAAAATACGCCTGTAGCACTATAAGGTATGGAAGTGGCATTGTATTTCATTAGTGATTGAATCTTTCTGGATGATAAAAACTAATATCGATACTGGTTGGCTTTTCGTCAATGATTTCAGCGACTAATTTTCCAGTACCCGCACCCAAACTTAATCCGATCATTGAATGACCTGTCGCAATCACTAAATTATTTATTTTCTTTGAACGTCCTAAATAAGGTAAGCCATCCGCAGAACAAGGGCGGTATCCATACCATACTTTATCCCAACTTGGTGTGGGTATATCAAATTCAGGAAAAAATTGTTTCACTGCTTTTAAAACGCCTACCACTCTATTCATTTGCGGCGCAGCCTTTGTTGTTGTAATTTCCATAGTACCACCAAAACGCATTTTATTTCCATCCATGGGCGTAAGTGCAACACGCCCTTCCATTAATACCGATGGATAATCTGTTTGAAATGGGGAATCCTCCAATGTAACTGAATAGCCACGTCCTGGCATCAAAGGCATTTTAATTCCTAATTTTTGAACCAACTCCCTACTCCATGAACCAGTTGCCAAAACAACAGTATCAGCAGTGTATTGGTTTTTATCGGTAATCACCGATGTAATTTTTCCTTGATTTAATTCAAAATCAACCACTTCCTCGTTTAAACAAAATTGTACCCCCTTTGATTTTAAATCTTCAATTAATTGTTTCATTAATTTATCAGGATACAAATGCGCATCACATTTAAAATAGATGGCACCTAATGCATTTATTTTGTGACGCGGTTCCAACGCAAATAATTCATCCTGCGATAATAATTCCGTATCCGTTAATCCGATTTCATGTGCACGCTTTACGGTATGATGTGCATGCTCCGCCACTTTTTCAGTTTGGAATATCTCTAATAAGCCTTTATGTTCATAGGCAAATTTGAATTGAGGCAACTTGGACCAATCTTCATAACAATGTTGACTCAACATGGCGTAATCCTTTAAAGGAATGGCTGCCTTGTCTACATTTTCAGCGGTGGACATTTGCATAAACTTAAACCCCCATTGCATTAAACTCAAACTTAATCTTGGTTTAACATAAAAGGGGCTTTGTGGATTCAACATCCACTTTAATCCTTGTTTCACAATACCGGGTGTGGCTAATGGAATAAAATGACTTGGACAAACATATCCTGCATTACCATAGGAGCAATTATTTGAAATATCACTTTGATCAATGACGGTAACTTGATGTCCCGCTTCCTGTAAATAATAAGCGCTACTTAATCCAATCACCCCCCCGCCTAATACAACTACTTTCATATAATAGATTAAAGAACGAATTTCGTTAAAAATGCGTTCATTTCCCCAATATTTTAATGAGATTTATGGAAAGGAATAAAAAAGCCTATACCACCTGAAAACCACCTGCATAAGGGTCATCAGCCGGATCAATAGATATGGTATTAAATCCTATTATCTTGGCCCAACCCTGAATAGAGGGAATAATTGCCTCCTTACCGCCAATTTCAGTAATGGCTTCCACCTTTCCGGTAAATACTGATCCTATAATACTTTCATGTAAAAAGGCCTCTCCTTGTTTTAATTTACCCTTCGAATACCAATGGGCTAATCTTGCCGAAGTACCTGTACCGCAAGGTGAGCGATCAATGGCTTTATCGCCATAAAAAACCGCGTTTCTTGCTGTATTTTTTTCATCTAATACTTTTCCTGTCCACAAAATATGAGAACATAAATTAATCGTGGGATCCAAAGGATGTTCAAATTTGTGTGCAGCGTTAATGCGTTTGCGCAATTCGCCACTCCAAGCAATTAATTGCCCAGCGGTATAATTCTCAATTCCTTTAAAATTTTCTTGCACTTCAACAATGGCATAATAATTACCACCATAACAAACATCAATATTTAATTCCCCCAAATCAGGGCATACTACTTTTAAATTTTCGGCAGCTAAAAACGAAGGCACATTGGTCAACTTCACTGAACTCACTTTTTTGCCTTCCATGGTATAATCAATAAGCACTAATCCGGCAGGCGCTTCCATCCTTATTTTTCCAGGCACTTTAGGTTGAATCAAACCTGCTTCAATGGCCACCGTAATGGTACCAATCGTTCCATGTCCGCACATGGGTAAGCAACCACTGGTTTCAATAAATAAAACAGCAACATCATTTGCAGAATCATGTGGTGGATATAAAATGCTCCCACTCATCATATCATGACCTCTAGGCTCAAACATTAATCCTTTTCTGATCCAATCAAACTCCTTTAAAAAATGTTGGCGTTTTTCGCTCATCGTGTTTCCTTCTAGTGCTGGACCACCACTTACTACTACACGAACAGGATTACCACAAGTATGTGCATCAATACACTTAAAGATGGACCCAGTTAATTGGTAATTACCGAAACTTTCCGAACTGATTGGTTTTACTGCTGCCATAAAATTTATTTATTCAATGGTATTTAATATTTTAACACGCAAAAGCTTATTCAAAAAAGCTATACGCTCACATCTGATTTAGTGAATTCTCCATTGACGGTTCTCCAAATGCCTAACTCATTTTTATTTTGCAAATAGTTAGGCAACAAATGATCCGGCCAATTTTGAAAAGATATGGGGCGTAACCAACGTTTAACAGCTTTTACACCTACTGCTGTAAAACGACTATCTGTTGAAGCAGGATAAGGACCACCATGCACCATACTATCACACACTTCCACGCCTGTTGGCACGCCGTTTAACAATACTCGGCCAGCGATGGCTGTAGCAATTTCTAATAAATTTTTATTATTTACAAGATCATTATCCGTACCCATAATGGTGGTACTAATTTGGCCTTTGATACTTTTCCAAACTTCAACCAATTGTGCATCATTATCACATTGCACCAGTATAGAATAAGGACCAAATACTTCCTCCGCTAAATCTGGATTTACTAAAAATATAGCAGCCTCCACAGTCGTTAAAACTGGAATAGCGGCATTAGCTGCTGGTGTATTTTTAGTTAAACAAGTAATACCTGTTTGACTTAATGCATGTGTACTATTTTTAAAATAAGCAGATTGAATTCCCTCATGCAACATAGGTGCAACAGCCGCATTATTTAATTCATTGGCTAAGTGATTTGCAAATAAGGTTAAAGCATCGGACTTCACCCCAATTAATATTCCTGGATTTGTACAAAACTGCCCCATCCCTAAAGTAATGGACCCGGCATAATTTTTTGCAATGGTTTCCGCATTTGCAGTTAAAGCACCCTCCAATAATACCACTGGATTTACACTACCCATTTCCGCAAAAACAGGAATTGGATTTTTTCTTGCACTTGCATAGTCATACAATGCACGTCCTCCGCTTCTAGAACCTGTAAAACCTACCGCTGCAATATTTTCATCCTGCACCAATGCTTTCCCAGCACTGAAATCAGTTGCTGTTATATGTTGAAATGTATGTTCAGGTAGTTCATTGCTTTTAATGGCTTGTTGAATAGCTTCCGCCACCATAGTGGATGTTTGTAAGTGTGCCGGATGTGCTTTTACGATTACAGGACAACCTGCGGCTAAAGCACTCGCTGTATCTCCTCCTGCTGTTGAATATGCAAAAGGAAAATTACTCGCGCCAAATACCACTACAGGACCCAATGGGTATAGCATTTGACGAATATCTGGCTTTGGCGGTGTTTTATCAGGGACAGCAGTATCAATGGTTGCGTCCACATAATCACCCTTACGTAACATAGTTGCAAACATTCTTAATTGAAAGCAGGTACGGCCTCTTTCTCCAGTTAATCTAGGCAATGGTAAATTAGTTTCCTTGTTCGCCACATTTAATAATTCATCCCCCAATGCTTCTATATTATTTGCAATGGTTTCCAAAAATTCAGCGCGTTTTGAAGCAGTCAATTTTGAATAAGTGTCAAAAGCAATTGCTGCATTTTGTGTTGCCGTTGTAATATTTATCATAAAATAATTTAATTCAATTCAGTAAATTAGAAATGGCTATACCCAATTAAAAAATAAAGGGTATAGCCATATAAAACATTAATCAATTATAAACTTAAATATTCAGGAAGCGTGGGCCTATTTTTTAAACCAGTTTCAATAATTGACGCAACTCTATTACGCTCCTCACCTTCCAATGCCAATCTTGGACGACGCACCGTTTCAGAACCAATGCCCGTTTTGGATTCAGCAAATTTTATGTACTGAACTAATTTTGCATGAATATCTAATTCCAACAATGGCATAAACCATCTGTATATATTGATAGCTTCTTGAATTTTACCCGCCTTTGCTAATTTAAATATCGCAACCGTTTCTGCAGGAAATGCACAAACCAAACCAGCCACCCAGCCATCAGCACCTAATAATATTTCTTCCAATGCTAATGTATCCACCCCACACAAAATACTGAAGCGATCCCCAAATGCATTGCGCAATCTTGTTACATTGGTTACATCACGTGTTGATTCCTTAATCGCTTGTATGGTAGCCACTGTTGCCAATTCCGTAAACATGTCAATGGTTACATCTATTTTATAATCAATTGGATTATTATAAATCATGATGGGTAAATCAGTACTTGCAGCAATATCTTTAAAATACTGCACCGTTTCACGATGATCTGATTTGTAACGCATCGGAGGCAATAACATCAATCCTTGTACACCCCATAATTTTGCATTTTTTGCCAATGCAACGGCTACACTTGTACTACCTTCTGCTATATTAATGATTACAGGAACTTTGCCATTGACAAATGCTAAAGTTTCCTTGACTAAAATTTCCTTTTCTTCATTACTCAATACACTGGCTTCCCCTAAAGTGCCACCTAATATGATACCATTCACACCAGCATCTAATTGTGCTTGCAAATTTTTCTTGAATAAATCAAGGTCTAATTGATCATCTGATGTAAACTTTGTAGTTATAGCGGGGAATACCCCTTTCCATACAATTGCCATATTATTAAATTTTATTAATGTATAAATAAAGTACTAATATACAAAAAAACCACTGAATTACCCTACCAACTCCCCTTCTAAATCGTAATCATAGGCCTTGGTTATCTTGACCATCACAAACTCTCCAATATTTAATTTTTTCTTGGTATTAATAACTACTTCATTATCCACCTCCACACTATCAAATTCAGTTCGACCCAAATAACGACCTGCCTCTTTTTTATCCACCAATACTTTTAAAACTAGTCCTTCCTTTTGTTGATTTTTAGCTAAGCTTATTTCCTGCTGTACTTCCATAATTTCTTCGGCACGGCGTTGCTTTTCGGCCGCTGGAACATCATCCACTAAATCATGGGCACTTGTATTTTCCTCGTGACTGTAGGTGAATATTCCTACGCGGTCAAATTGATGCTCCTGTAAAAACTCTTTTAATTCCTCAATATCATTCAATGTTTCTCCTGGGAATCCTGCAATTAAGGTAGTTCTGATGGCAATACCTGGAACTCGTTTGCGAATTTCAGTAATCAATTCCCCCATTTCCTCACGCGTAATATTACGACGCATGGCATGTAACATATTATTACTTGCATGTTGCAATGGAATATCAATGTATTTACAAATGTTATCTCGCTCACGCATTACATCCAATACTTCCAAAGGAAATTTTGAAGGATATGCATAATGTAATCGTATCCACTCCAATCCTTTTACATCCGCTAATGCATTTAACAATTTTGGTAAGGCACGCTCCTTATAGATATCTAAACCATAATAAGTTAACTCTTGTGCAATCAACATCACTTCTTTAACCCCTTTTTTGACCAAACCTTCTGCTTCACTCACCAATTGCTCAATGGTTTTACTAACATGTTGGCCACGCATTAATGGAATCGCACAAAATGAACAGGTACGATTACAACCCTCACTAATTTTTAAATACGCATAATGCGAAGGTGTACTTAATAATCTTTCTCCTAATAGCTCCGCTTTATAATCAGCATTTAATTGATGTAACATTAATGGCAACTCCAAAGTGCCAAACCAAGCGTCCACTTCAGGAATTTCCAAGGCTAAGTCACCACGATATCTTTCACTCAAACAACCAGTGACATAAACTTTATCCAATTTGCCTTTTTTCTTTAATGCTACTTGTTCTAGTATCGTATTGACGCTTTCCTCTTTTGCTTTATCAATAAATCCACAGGTATTTACCACTACTATATTGTGGTCTAATTTTTTATTTTCGTGCACTACGTCAATCTGATTGGCCAATAATTGACCACTCAACATTTCACTATCTACTAAGTTTTTACTACAACCTAATGTAATAATATTGACTTTGTTTTGTGTAAGTGTTTTTGCCTTCATTTTAAACTTGCATTATTTGTTTACCTCATTGGTAAAATGAAATGTAATATCGGGATTGTTCGTGATTTCCGTATTTAAGAACCATTCGCTTTGCGCCAAGTACACCGGTGCTTCATCCTTATCCATCGCTGCATTTTGTTGCTTAAATCTTAAAAAGTCATGCAATTTATTTTGATCCTTTGAAGTTAACCAACATGCTTTGTAAAAAGGCAATGTTCTAAACTCACAAGCTGCACCATACTCCTGCAATAATCTGTACTGTATGACCTCAAATTGTAAATCACCTACGCAACCAATGATTTTTTTATTTCCCCCAAACTGCGTAAACAACTGCGCAACCCCTTCATCGGTTAACTGCTGGATCCCTTTTTCCAATTGTTTGGTTTTCATTGGATCCTTGTTCACTAATTCCTTAAATATTTCAGGAGAGAAGGTAGGGATACCCGTAAAATAAAACTTTTCCCCTTCTGTTAAGGTATCTCCAATTTTAAAATTACCTGTATCAAACAAACCCACCACATCGCCAGGATAAGCATCATCAATGATATCTTTACTGCGTGCTAAAAAAGTATAAGGATTAGCGAATCGAACTTCTTTTTCCAAGCGCACATGCTTGAAATATTTATTTCGCTCAAAGCGACCGCTACATACCCGCATAAATGCAATACGATCCCGATGCTTTGGATCTAAATTGGCATGTATCTTAAATATAAACCCACTAAATTTTTCCTCATTCGCTTTTACTTCACGCATATTGGTTTCTCTATCTCTTGGAACAGGGGCAATTTGAATAAACGTATCCAACATTTCCTTTACACCAAAATTATTTACTGCGGACCCAAAAAATACGGGTGCAATTTTACCTTCCAAATATTCACTTGTATTTAGTGCCCCATAAACACCATCGATTAACTCCACATCTTCTCGCAATACTGCCGAATCTCGTTCTCCAATCTTTTCCTGTAATACCGGACTTGCTAAATCTTGAATCGCAACAATATCTTCCTCCTCCGCTTTTGTACTTGCAGCAAATAACCTTAAATTTTTATCATGTAAATTATATACCCCCTTAAATTCCTTACCGCTATTAATGGGCCAAGTCATGGGGTGAAGCGATAATTTTAATTCGTTCTCTAATTCCTCCAATAAGTCAAAACGATTTTTACCATCTCGATCCATCTTATTAATAAAAACAATCACTGGCGTTGTACGCATACGACACACTTCCATTAACCTTCTGGTTTGCGGCTCAACCCCATTCACACTATCAATCACCAATATAACACTATCCACTGCCGTTAAAGTTCGATACGTATCTTCCGCAAAATCCTTGTGACCTGGTGTATCCAATAAATTAATTAAAATATTTTGATACTCAAATGACATCACCGAAGTCGCCACCGAGATACCTCTTTGTCTTTCAATTTCCATGAAGTCACTAGTCGCATGCTTTTTGATCTTATTACTTTTAACTGCACCTGCTGTTTGAATAGCACCACCAAACAACAACAACTTTTCAGTCAAAGTAGTTTTACCTGCATCCGGGTGAGAGATAATGGCAAATGTTTTTCGCCTGTTAATTTCCTTTTCGTACTTCATGCTAATTGCAATGTTGCATTATTTTCAACTTTTTCTTAATAGTTACTTCTTTCAATGATTAAAAAATGGCTCGCATTCAAACTAATTGAATTACGAGCCATTGGTATATTTTTTGTCTAGTTAGATATCAATTGCTTCACCATATGCAGCTGCTACTGCTTCTTTTAATCCTTCACTCATAGTTGGGTGCGGATGTATTGCATTTAATATTTCATGTGCTGTTGTTTCCAACTTACGCGCCACCACTGCTTCGGCAATCATTTCAGTCACATTCATGCCAATCATATGGCATCCTAAAAATTCACCATACTTTGCATCAAATATTACTTTTACAAAACCTTCGGTTGCGCCAGCTGCACTTGCTTTTCCGCTTGCCATGAAAGGAAACTTACCCACTTTAATTTCGTAGCCTGCTTCCTTTGCCGCTTTTTCAGTATACCCCACACTTGAGATTTCAGGAATACAATACGTACAACCTGGAATATTATTATAATCAATCCCCTCCGGTAAATGTGCGTACTTTTTTTCTTGATAGGCGATATGTTCTGCTGCGTTAATTCCTTCCTTCGCAGCAACGTGCGCTAATGCTTGACCCGGAGAACAATCCCCAATGGCATAAATACCTGCTATACTTGTTTGTTGAAATTTATCTACAATGACACGACCCTTGTCTGCCTTAATGCCGTTTTGTTCCAATCCAATATTTTCAATATTAGCAACATACCCAACTGCACTTAAAACAATGTCGGCTTCCAAGGTGACAAAAGATCCATCTAATTGTTTCACTTTTGCTTTAACCAATGCACCTGAAGTATCCAAGGATTCAACAGAAGCATTTGTCATGATTTCAATTCCTTGTTTGCGATATTGCTTTTCTAATTCTCTTGAAATATCCTCATCTTCGACAGGAACAATTCTTGGTAAAAATTCAACAATGGTTACCTTGGTTCCCATGCTATTATATACATACGCAAACTCAACGCCTATTGCACCACTTCCAACAATGATCATACTTTTAGGTTGCGTTGGCAATACCATTGCTTCACGATAGCCAATAACTTTTTTACCATCTTGTTTTAAGTTGGGTAATTCACGACTACGACCACCTGTTGCAATGACGATATATTTAGTTTCAACAATCTGTGTTTTACCTTCTGCATCTTT
>SHWT01000025.1 GCA_009693715.1 Chitinophagaceae bacterium | reverse complement strand
GCATAGTGTGCATGAATTAAATCCAAATCATGGTTTAATATTACATCCACCATCGTACTTGCCAATGCTAATTCATAAGGCGGGTAGTCGAATAATGGATAAGTGGGCACCCTTACTTCATGGTAAAATATATTGGTATGAAAACCATTTAGACGAACCGGTTGTTGGTAGGTAATAAAATGGATTTCATGGCCTTTTTCAGCAAGGGCCTTTCCAAGTTCGGTAGCCAAAACGCCACTACCGCCAAAAGTAGGATAACAAACAATTCCAATCTTCATTTAAGTGCTATTGTATCTGCAAATAACAACTTAAAATGCAATAAAGTTTATTTATATTTAAGAATTATTTAAACAAAAAACTTCGGCAATGCGTAAATTATTTTTTTTGGTGTTTTGTTGGCCATTTTTGACCCAAGCACAAGTAAATCAAGATAGTATTATAATAAAAAAAATGTCAGATGAAATCATGACCAATGGTAAGGCTTATGAATTGTTAAGGCAGTTAACCAAACAAATTGGGGGTCGTTTGGCAGGTTCACCGCAACAACAAAATGCAGCAATTTGGGGTAAGCGAAATATGGAATCATTCGCGGCAGATAAAGTGTATATGCAACCCTGTAAAACACCCAATTGGCAACGTGGGGGTAAGGATTTTGTAAGTGTAGTGCGTGTTAATGGAAAAGCAATGAATCGTCCTTTAGCTGCATTAGCGTTGGGCAATTCATTAGGGAGTAATGGCTTAGTTGAAGCGGAGCTTTTAGCAGTTGCTGATTTTGATGAATTAGAAAAACGTAAAGCCGAAGTAAAAGGAAAAATTGTTTATTACCATAGCATGTTTGATCCTACTATTGTTCAAACTTTTGGTGCCTATGGAAAAGCGGGCATATATCGTGCTACTGGCGCTAGTCGTGCTGCAAAGTATGGCGCTGTTGGTGTGATGCTACATTCATTAAGTACCGCGTCTGATAATGCGCCACATACCGGGGGTATGAAGTATGACGAAGATTATCCAAAAATTCCGGCGGTAGCTTTGGGCCCTAATGATGCAAAGGAACTATATGCAAATGCAAAAAAAGGAACCATTCGTGTGCAGATGCAAACCTATGGTTATTTTTTACCTGATGCGGATGAGAATAATGTGGTTGCAGAAATTAAAGGGTCTACTTTCCCGAATGAAATAATTACGATTGGAGGGCATTTAGATAGTTGGGATGTAAATGAAGGCGCACACGATGATGGCGCTGGCATTGTGCAAACAATGGAAATTTTACGCACCATGAAAGCGTTGAACTATCAACCCAAAAGAACGATTCGTTTTGTTTTATTTGCAAATGAAGAAAATGGTTTGCGCGGTGGTAACAAATACGCTGAACTTGCAAAACAAAATAATGAACAACATGTGTTTGCGCTTGAAAGTGATGCGGGCGGGTTTACGCCTAGGGCCATTGGTATTAGTGCAACAAGCCCTGAGCAGTTTAAAAAAATGGAACAATGGGCTAGTTTATTAAAGCCTTATGGCACTGAAATCAGAGCTGGTGGTGGCGGTGCGGACATTGGGCCGCTAAAAAATGTGAATCCATCAATTGTACTTGCGGGTTTAGTGCCAGATAGCCAACGCTATTTTGATTTACACCATGCTAAAACTGATGTATTTGAAAATGTAAATAAGCGTGAATTATTATTAGGTGCAGTGAATATGGCGGCGATTATTTATTTGGTTGATCAATATGGAGTACCTAAATAAAAGACAATTCTATTGTTAATAGAATAAACACCTATCACTCGGCTCATCGCTGCTTCGCAGATATTCGCTCGTAATAGCATTTATTCTTTTTAACAAATAAAATTGAAGAAAAAAACATAGGCTGTAGAACAAATACCTAATCCTCGGCTCTCAATCGCTACGCTCAAATGTTCGCTCGGATTAGTATTTATTTCTACTGCTATAATAAAAAAGCCCTTAATTATTTAAATACTAAATCAAAGCCACCGTTTATGGGTGGCTTTGAAAAAATTATTAGCGATAAAATAAAATGACCCTTAGCTTTTAGCAAGGGTCATTTTATTATCTACTTAAGTTCATTGAACGCTCCTTGTATAAATTTCGGAAGTAAGGATCGCGTAAATCTTTTATAAATCGAATGGCTTCACCGGTACTTTTCATTTCAGGTCCTAATTCTTTATTCACACCAGGGAATTTATCAAAACTAAATACGGGTTCTTTAATCGCAAACCCATCTAGTTTTTTCTCCATGACGAAGTCGGTTAATTTTGCAGCGCCCAACATTACTTTGGTCGCAATGTTTAAATAAGGAATTTGGTATGCTTTTGCAATAAATGGCGTTGTTCTTGAAGCTCTTGGATTGGCTTCAATGACATGTACTTTATCGTCCTTTATGGCAAACTGAATATTAATGAGTCCTTTGATATTTAAAGCGCGCGCAATTTTTTCGCTGTAAAATTCCATGGTAGCCACTATCAATGGGGTTAAGTTAAATGCAGGTAATACTGCATTACTATCGCCACTATGTATACCTGCTGGTTCAATATGTTCCATTACGCCCATGACGTGAAAAGTTTCTCCATCAAAAATGGCATCTACTTCTGCTTCCTGACAACGATCTAAAAAATGATCAATTAGTATTTTATTATCTGGAATATGTTTTAAGATACTGACCACGGCTGTTTCCACTTCGGCGTCATTAATAACGATACGCATTCTTTGTCCCCCAATCACATAGCTTGGTCTTACTAAAACAGGATAGCCTACTTGATTGGCAACTTCAACCGCTTCCTCAGCAGTGAAAGCAGTTCCATAATCAGGGTAAGGAATTTCTAACTCTTTTAATAAATCACTAAAGCGACCTCTGTCCTCCGCAATATCTAAACTGTCAAATGAAGTACCTATAATTTTAATTCCTCTTTCGGATAATCGTTTTGCTAATTTTAATGCAGTTTGTCCGCCTAATTGTACAATCACACCCTCTGGTTGTTCCAATTCAATAATTTCCCAAAGATGCTCCCAAAACACAGGCTCAAAATATAATTTATCTGCCATGTCAAAATCAGTAGAAACAGTTTCAGGATTACAATTCACCATGATGGCTTCATAGCCAGCTTCTTTTACGGCCAATAATCCATGAACGCAGCAGTAATCAAATTCAATGCCTTGACCAATACGATTGGGGCCACTGCCTAATACAATAATTTTTTTTCTGGAAGAGCGGATAGACTCGTTGGATTGCAGGGTGTTGCTCATATGTATGAAATTGGGCAAAAATACAGAAGCATTATCATTTTTACGAATTTTTAAGCAATGGTTTTCCACCATTTCCATTTATCTAACCAAACATAGTTCGTCCCAGCGGGTGGTATAGCGTTTACTTCGCCTTTCGCTACGCATTTTCCAATTTTTTTGGGTGCCGCTGGTCGCAAATTTGAGGATGTCGTCCCTAAAAGCGGCATTCATATTATCTATAACATTCATTAGTTTTTTACGATTTTGATCCTTGGGTGCGACAAACAAGTTGGTTTGTAATGCATTATCGGGGACAAAGTCACTTAAAATAACGCCTGCTTTTTTATACCATTCCCCCTGTTCAAATAAGCTTTTTCCTAGGGCGACCACCGCTTTAATGATGTCCGGAGTTAGGTTACTGGGATTATCTAGTTTAACATACCCGCTCACTTGCCTTCCGTGATGGTAATGGGACATGTCCGTTGGAGGCGGTGTTTTTTTTAATAAAAAAACGGATACCCCATAAGCGGCACTGTGTTGTCGGCGTAATTTTTCCGCGGTACGCGTTGCATAGGTCGCTAGTGCTTCTTCAATTTCCTGCCACTCGGAAACGGTGCGTCCAAACATACGCGTAGTGGCAATCATTTTTTTACTGGTTCTGGGTGTTTGCATATCATGACTATGCATTCCTTTTAATTCTCTAATTAATTTCATCCCTGGTACGCCGCCTAAAAATCGTTTACCCCAACTGAGGTCCTTAATGCTAAGTGCATACGCGGTATGGATGCCATAGGTTTTTAATTTTTCACTATAACTATATCCAATACCCCAAACATCATCGATGGGTGTACTTTGCAAAGCGGCTTGTATCTTTTTTGTATCATTTAATATGACCACACAACCCGTGAGTAGTTTACTTTTTTTAGCCAATCGATTCGCTACTTTACTTAATACTTTATTAGGGCCTACGCCAATAGATACCGATATGCCTGTCCATGTTTCTATTTTCTTTTTTAATGAAACACAGTAATCTTGTAATTGATCGGAAGCAATATGGTCTAAATTAATAAAGGCTTCGTCTACTGAATATACTTCCACACAACCCGGTGGTGCCAACTGTCGCATGGTTTCCATCACACGCCAGCTAAGGTCTCCGTATAAATGATAGTTGGAGGAGAACGCGTGTACTTTATTTTTTTCAATTAAGTCCTTTGCTTGAAAATAGGGGATGGCCATATTGATGCCCAATTGTTTTGCTTCATCGGACCTAGATACAATACATCCATCATTGTTGCTTAGCACAACAACAGGTGCATGTTGCAGTTGCGGTTGAAACAATCGCTCACAAGCGCAATAAAAACTATTACAATCTACGATGGCTTGCACGGAATTATTTTTTTATCACTTTGTTTGGGTGATTTTTTATAAACTATGGATTACAAAACTCACTACACCCCAGGTGCTGTATTGTTCCAATTGTGCTACTTGAATAGTGCCGTATCTTTTATTTTCAGGAACCAAACTGATACTATGTTCTTGTATTTGTAAACGGCGTACTAAAAATTCACCATTTAAAACAGCCACGACTACTTTGCCTGAACTTGGCGTAAGGCTGCGGTCTACAATTAAAATATCGCCCACATGAATACCCGCGCCTAACATCGCATCACTATTTACGCGAAAGAAAAAAGTAGCGGGTTTGTTGCGAATGAGTTGCTCATTGAGGTCAATGCCTCTTTCCATAAAATCGTCGGAAGCTGCCCCAAATCCTGTGGCGTTGGCTTGTATAATTTGACCAGATTGAAATTTTTTATTAATCTGCTGGGTCGCCATCCCTTCATTGGGATCTGTATCTATAAATGACATAAAACTAAAATTATTAGCAATATTAACTAAATAATTTAGTATTTAGTACATTAATTTGTACCCTTTTTTAAAGTATTTATACCATTGGAGGTTCCTATGAATTAGAAAAGCCTTCCCGCGTTAACGAGAAGGCTTTGAAGTTATTTAATTGCTAGTATTAAAATTTAAAAACCAGTTTACTGAAAATTCTTAACCCGTTGTAGCCCATTTGAACGCCATCACATGGACCGCCGGTTTCATTATCGCCCGCCCACCATTTAGCTTATGGATTCACGGCAAAATTAGGGTGTATATTAAATATATTATCAGCACCTAAAATCCAAGATGTTTTTTTATTTAACTGAACATTCATGTATACATCTGTTGAAAATTTACCCGAATAGTTAAAATGTTCAGGAACAAATTTGGTGTCATCCAAGTCTGTTGGCACTTGAGGATCAATACCATCTCCATTATAACCAAATCCAGTTAAAGTTACATCACCAAAGTAAGTGACTCTTGTACCTAGGCTAATTTTATTTTTAGTGTAGTCAAAGCTTGCAGAAAATTTAGACTTTGGTGCAGATGCTTTTAAGAAGAATTTTTCACGATCGTTAAAGAAAGTGTTTGCATTATATGCTGTAGTGCTTAGTGCAGCATATACATGTACATCATCTATATCGATGCTTTGCACATTCGCAACAAATAAAAATTTGTAGCGCTCCGTACTTGAAATTTTCTTTTGATAGTCAATCACAACATCTACGCCACTGTTGGTGGTGTTCACTGCATTTGCAAAAAATTGTGCAGTGGCTACGCCCATACTTTTTAATTTACTCGTTAAGGCAACGGGTAAACTAGCATCGTTTGCGCCAAACAAACCAGATAATACCACGCGGTCCTTCATTTTAATATTATAGCCATCTACAGTAACCGTTAAGCCTTTGGCAGGTTTCCATGAAAAACCTACACTCATGTTAGTAGAAGTTTCTTGTTTCAAAGAAGGAATACCTGCTAGCTTACTGATCGCATCATCATTACGCGCAACTCTTGATTGTACGAGTCCCCCATTAGAAAATGAAGTAAGGGTATTACTAAAATATTTTTGTTGTAAGGAAGGTGCACGATATCCTGTACTAAATGATCCTCTTAAATTGAAGTTGTCGGTCACTTTTAATCTTGCAGAAGATTTAAAAGTGGCTACAGATCCAAAGTCGGAATAATTTTCGGCCCTAACTGCACCTGTAATTAATAATGCCTCCATTGGCGTGTATTCCAAGTCGGTATACAATCCAGTCACAATTCTGTTGGCTTTTATTTCATCATCAGGACTAAAGCCAGGGAAGCCTTGTGCGCCTGGGGCTTGCTCCAAACCTAAATTATTACTATAAGCTTTGTAGGAGTTTACTTCGCCCTTAAAAATACTGTACTCTTCAAATCTAAGTTCCGCTCCATAGGAAACTTTAATACCACCTTGATTCACTTTCCCAAATTGCTTTGATAAATCTAAGTTCGTGGTGTTTTGTAAAAAATTAAATCCACCATCGTCAAAATGTGTTTGTGTGATGTTGCCAATATTGGATGCGTTAAAAGTGCCATCTCCAAAATAATGAAAGTTATTATTTCCGAAAGCATTACTGAAATTCCAGTCCCATCCATTTTTACTTGTTTTAGAAAAGCCAGTAACCATGGATAAATCTTGAATTTCCGCTTGAATATGTGGATTGTAACTAGTATCTCCTGATCCTGAAGCAAACATAATACTAGGAACAAAAATTAATTGTCCTTTGTTATTAATTGGGAAACGGGTGGGTCTTGCAGACCAGTTTCTTGTATAAGCGTAGGCATCAGAACTTTTATTATTCATGCTACCAAAAGCATAAAATTTAATATCATCACCTAAGGGTAATTCTAAATTAAACATCGTACCATAGGACTTCATGGATCCGTCGCCAAAACCTTGTCTCCAAGTATTAGTAGGTAAACCATCTTTATCGGCAATGTCTGAAGAAGCTGCTTGACGGAAAGTTTTTCCTTGGTCTAATAAATCAAATGAAACATTTATGAAGCCTCCTTTTTTTCCTAAATTAAATCCTCTATTTGCCGAAATTGATTTTGTAACACCATCAATAGGTGCCTGTGTTAAAAAATCTTTATTGTCTTTGAATTGGTAGGTGTTGAATTTTTTATCATAATAGCCTGCAAGTCCAGTAGAGATATTCCACTCGCCCGTATTTTTTCTTAATACAATATTCATTACGCCAGCAATGGCATCAGAACCATATTGTGCGGAAGCGCCATCTCTTAAAATTTCAATTCTATCTACAGATGACATAGGGAAGCCATTTAAATCAACACCTGATCCACCACGGCCTCTGGTTCCAAACAAGCCTACTAAAGCTGTGCTGTGACGACGTTTGCCATTGATTAATACCAAGGTTTGATCAGGCCCTAAACCTCTTAAAGTTCCAATATCAACGTGATCGGCGCCGTCTGAACCTGATTGTTTATTATAGTTAAATGAAGGCGCTACAAAATTTAATGTAGATGTTAAATCCATTCTTGCCGTATTCAAACCAACTTCTGATATTTTTATTAAATCCACTGGAACAGGCGATTCAGTTTTAACACGACCAAGACCTCTACTACTCACTAAAATAACCTCTTGTAATTCATTGGTAATTGGGGTTAATGATATTTTCAACTCGCCACCAGTATATTTTACAGTTGTAGTTTCAAATCCAACAAAACTAAATGATAGCATTTCATTGTTACTGGCACTAATGGTAAAGCTGCCATTTTTATTGCTATTAGCTAAGGCTTTTGTAGTAATGTTTTTTATTGTAACACCTTCTAAAGCAATTCCTTTGTTATCAGTCACTAATCCTTTTATACTTTGTTTTTGTGCTAAAGCGGGCATGCAGAATAAAGTGAAAATAAAAGAGCATAAAATGAGTCTTTTTTTCATCACAGGGGGTAGGTTTTAAATAAAATTAGTACTTTTTTGTAGCCGATAAAAGTTATCCTATAATTAATTGAATTTATTTCAAGCATTAGCGCTAATTTTAAGCTTATGGAATTGGTCATCAATCATATAAATAATCTTTTTAATACGATTAATCCACAACCTTGGGATGCTATTGAAAAAATTCCCCAAAGTGGCGGTGATCGTGTTTATTTTAGAATCCTTCAAGGGGCGCAAAGCTGGATGGCTACTTATAGTTTAAATATTAGGGAGAGTGAAACCTTTATTTATTTTGCAGATCATTTTTATGAAAAAGGCTTACCCGTTCCTAAGGTATTAGCAATAAGTGCAGATAAAACAATCTATCTGCAACAGGATTTAGGCAGGGTTTCCTTATTAGATGTGTTAGAGAAGGAAGGGAAAACAGATCATGTTTTTTCCTTATTTAAAAAAAGTTTGACTGCATTGGCGCGCTTACAAGTGCATGGGGGTGCTGGTTTGAACTATGATAAATGTTTAACCTCCAAGGAGTTTGGGAAGCATTCTATTTTAACTGACTTGTTATATTATAAATATTACTTTTTAGATACTTTGCAATACCCCTATGATAAGCAAGCTTTAATTGATGAGTTTGAGTTATTAAGTAATCAATTGTCTGCAGGTAATTATAAAAATTTCATGTTCAGGGATTTTCAAAGTCGTAATATTATTGTGAACAATGATGAAGTATTTTTTATCGACTTTCAGGGTGGGATGCAAGGTGGTTTGCCTTATGATGTAGCTTCCTTATTATGGCAGGCCAAGGCCGAACTTTCGCAGGAGTGGAAGGCTAAATTATTGGATCATTATATTAGTGAAGTACAAAGTTTATTACCTGAAAAAATAGATGCAACCATTTTTAAACAACAATACAATGGGTTTGTATTATTAAGATTATTACAGGTGATGGGTGCCTATGGTTTTAGAGGGTTGTTTGAACGAAAAGCACATTTTTTAACCAGTATTCCATTGGGACTTTTAAACATAAAAAACTTTTTACATTACAATACCATATCCAATGATACGCCTGTTTTTGCTTCTATATTAAAGTGGATGGTTGGAGATGAAGTGATCCAAAGATTTACACCACCCAAAGCGACAGCCGAAACACCACTGGTCGTTACCATCAATAGCTTCAGTTATAAAAAAGGAATACCAGGGGATGATTCAGAAAATGGCGGTGGATTTGTTTTTGATATGCGCGGCATCTTAAATCCAGGGAGGTTTGATGATTATAAAAAATTATCAGGGCTTGATAAACCAGTACAGGATTTTTTAGAACAGAGAACAAAGATGAATGTTTTTTTAAATAGCGTATGGGATTTAATTGACATTAATACAGAGAATTATTTAGAAAGAGGGTTTGCTTCCTTACACATCAATTTTGGTTGTACAGGTGGACAACATCGCAGTGTTTATGCGGCTGAGCAAACAGCAAGGCATTTAAAAAATAAATATAAAGTCAAAACTATTTTACTGCATACCAATCAGCAAAACTGGGTTAAATAGCATTAGCAATAAATTTTTCGTTTATGCGAGCAATGATTTTAGCGGCAGGGTTAGGTACTAGGTTAAAACCCTTTACGAATCATCATCCCAAGGCATTGGCCATAGTGAATGGGAAAACTTTATTACAACGCAATATTGAATACTTGCAAGCCTACGGCATTCGTGAAGTAGTGGTAAATGTGCATCACTTTAGTGATCAAATTATTCGTGCTGTTCAAGAAAATAATGGTTGGGGATCTGCTTTAACAATATCTGATGAATCCAATGCTGTTTTAGAAACAGGCGGCGGCGTTTTATTCGCTGCTAATTATTTTAAGAATGAAGCTGCATGGTTGGTGATGAATGCGGATATTTTAACAACCTTGCCATTGGATAAAATGATCGCTGCTGATAATTTGTTACGTGCGGAAAATGAAAACTATATTGGTACGCTAGCAGTAACCAATCGTAGCACGAGTCGTAATTTATTGTTTAATCAAAAAGGGGTTTTGATCGGATGGAAAAATAATACCACATTGGAGGAAAAATGGGCGGATGCAAAAACAAGTTTAAATGAGGCTGCTAATAACATTGTTCCCAAAGCCTTTAGCGGTATTCAAATAATACATGCATCTTTTTTTACTGCATTACAATTGCAAGGGAAATTTTCACTGATTGACGCTTATTTGCAAATAGCTGCTACAAATACGATTGGTTATTACGACCATAGTGATTCTATTTTAATGGATGTAGGTAAGCCTGAAAATCTTGAAATGGCAGCAACCTTGTTTCCTTAAAAATTAGTTCCAGTAAATTATACTCGGATATAAATTTTCTTTTTATCTAGCAAGTAGGCTATCGCACCCATAAAGGCAATCATACATAAAGCGTATAATAACGAGCCGATGCGTAAATCACTTGCGATATCTTTACATACATTTTGGTAAAACCAAGGTAATGCATTGGTATACACCGGTTCGCCTTTTTCATCTACATGATCCACCCATCTTAATAAAGCTAATACGCGTGGTAAAAATCCACTCAATACAAAAATGAATAATGGATTTTTTCCAAACACATCAAAAAACTGACTCCATTTTCCTTTGGCATTATTAAATTCTAATAAATATATTAACATGCTCAAAGTAATGATAGCCAAACCTGAGGTGTAAAAAACATAACTACTGGTCCATATTTTTTTATTTATAGGGAAACTAAAATCCCAAATGTACCCTACTAAAACTAGTACTACACCTGTTAATAATAATTTAGCAAGCATTTCAAAATTCTTTCCTTTCAATTGAATATACTCACCTACTAAATATCCAAATATGACTTGCACGATTGCAGGAAGTGTGCTAGTCAAACCTTCTGGATCAAATGGGACACCTTCGCCTTTATAAATATGTGAAATTCCTAAAACATTAAAATCAATGGCATTGCCAAAATAGCCTGATAAACTATAGGGATGACCCGGGGCGCCTAATGCAAAACTGAGTACCCAGTAAATCACTAAAATCATCATGCCAATGAAAAGTGCCATCCGAGATTTCCCATAATAAATAATCACAGATGCAAAAAAGTAGCATAAAGCAATTCTTTGTAACACCCCCAAAATGCGCACATTTCCCCAGGGTTTAAACACAAGGCTAGCATCACTCCATTTTACAAAGGGACTCCAATTTAAAAAAAGACCTATTAAAAATATAAGTGCGGTTCGTTTGATTACTTTTTTCCAAAATTCGCTGCTATTTCCTTGTTGCAACTTGGGCATCACAAATGACATCGCATTACCCACGGCAAATAAGAAAAAAGGAAATACCAAATCAGTAGGCGTACAACCATGCCAGCTGGCGTGGGATAATGGGCTAAAAGTATTGGCCCAGGAGCCAGGATTGTTTACTAAAATCATTAGTGCAACAGTGGCACCCCTGAAAACATCTAATGAATAATATCTTTCCTTGGTCATAGCTTAAAGTTTTATAAATTACTTAGTAATATATATCATCGTTTTAATATCTTTGTAAGATACAAAATTAAGATGCAAAAAAACATATTAATCACAGGTGGCGCAGGGTTTATTGGGTCACATGTAGTGCGTTTGATGGTGAACAAATACCCTGATTATCAAATCTTTAATTTGGATGCATTGACCTATGCGGGCAATTTGGAAAATTTAAAGGACATTGAAAATGCACCCAACTATCATTTTGTAAAAGCCAATATTTTAGAAGCAGATACATTAAAGGAAATATTTGAAAAACATGCTATTACGGATGTGATTCATTTGGCTGCCGAGTCGCATGTGGATAGATCCATTGTTGCTCCATTGGATTTTGTTTATACCAATGTGATTGGTACCGTTAATTTATTAAATACGGCAAAGGAATTTTGGAAAGCGGATTTAAGTTATGAAAATGCGCATGATGGAACTTGGGAGAAAAAAAGGGATCATTTATTTTATCATGTCTCTACCGATGAAGTATATGGTAGTTTAGGTAAGGAGGGTTTATTTACTGAAACCACGGCATATGATCCTAACTCCCCTTATTCCGCAAGTAAAGCAGCAAGTGATCATTTTGTTAGGGCTTATGGGGAAACCTATCATTTGCCAATAGTGATTTCAAACTGCTCTAATAATTATGGACCGAATCATTTCCCTGAAAAATTAATTCCATTATTTATACATAATATTATCAATAAAAAATCATTGCCCGTGTATGGAGATGGTTTGTATACGCGTGATTGGTTGTATGTAAAAGATCATGCACGTGCTATTGATATTATTTTTCATCAAGGTAAAAAAGCAGACACTTATAATATTGGCGGATTTAATGAATGGACCAATATTGATTTGGTTAAATTAATGTGTGCGCAAATGGATGTTAAATTGGGTCGTTCGGCAGGGGAAAGCGAAGCGCTGATTACTTATGTTAAAGATCGTCCAGGGCATGATCGACGTTATGCTATTGACGCAACTAAATTGAATAAGGAATTAGGTTGGTCACCTTCAGTTACCTTTGAGCAAGGGTTAGGGGAAACCATCGAATGGTACTTAAGTAATGGACCTTGGTTGCAAAATGTAACCAGTGGTGCATATCAAACCTATTATAGCGATATGTA
Source organism: Chitinophagaceae bacterium (assembly GCA_009693715.1). Lineage (GTDB taxonomy): Bacteria > Bacteroidota > Bacteroidia > Chitinophagales > Chitinophagaceae > Sediminibacterium. The sequence continues at coordinate 8,192 of SHWT01000025.1, read as the reverse complement.
TAGTAATCGTTAATTGAGTAATCGTTCATCGCGAAAGAAATAATCAACCAAAATAAAAAATTAATAATAAAGCCAATTCCTACGCATGAAAATTGAAAATACACCATTAAAAGATTGTTTTATTATTCACGATACTGTTCATGGTGATGCAAGGGGCTATTTTATTGAAACTTTTAATCAAAAAGATTTCGCAGCAGCTACCGGATTAGCTATTGTTTTTGTGCAGGATAATCAATCAAGATCATCAAAGGGTGTTTTACGCGGATTGCACATGCAAAAAGGGGATGCGGCGCAAGCAAAATTAGTAAGAGTAATAGAAGGGGCCGTATTGGATATCGCAGTTGATTTAAGAAAAGGCTCCCCAAGTTTTGGACAACATTATGCGATTGAGCTTAGGGCGGATAATCACAAACAATTTTTTGTGCCAAGTGGTTTTGCGCATGGGTTTGTGGTATTAAGCGAGACGGCTACTTTTTTATATAAGGTAGATAAATTTTATCAACCAGGAAATGAAGTAGGGATTATGTATAATGATAAGGATTTAAATATTGATTGGAAGTTGCCAACGTCGGAATTAATATTTTCTGAAAAAGATAAAACATTGGGAAGCTTCGCAGCATACGCAGCGAGCTTATAAAAAAACTAAAAAGTAGACATCATGAAGGGAATTATATTAGCAGGTGGATCAGGTACAAGATTGTATCCAATCACCAAAGGAATCAGTAAACAATTAATGCCTATCTATGATAAGCCAATGATTTATTATCCATTGTCTGTGTTGATGTTGGCGGGCATTAAGGAGGTTTTAATCATTACGACACCCGAAGACAATGATCAATTTAAAAGATTATTGGGAGATGGTTCTGAGATCGGTTGCCAGTTTAGTTATGCAGTACAAGAGGTCCCTAATGGATTGGCGCAAGCTTTTGTCATTGGTGCTGATTTTGTTGGGAAGGATAAAGTTGCTTTAGTATTAGGAGATAATATATTTTATGGAGCGGGTTTTAGTAAGTTGGTACAGTCCTTTAATGATGTGGAAGGTGCTGCGGTATTTGCATATGAAGTAAATGATCCTGAGCGATATGGTGTGGTAGAATTTGATGAGCATAACAATGCTTTGTCATTGGAAGAAAAACCAACAGCACCTAAGTCAAATTTTGCAGTGCCTGGTTTGTATTTTTATGATAATCAAGTAGTTGAAATTGCTAAAAATATCCCAGCTTCTCCAAGAGGCGAATATGAAATCACAGATGTAAACAAAGTATACCTGGAGCGTAAACAGTTGCAAGTAGGTATCATGAATCGTGGTACTGCCTGGTTAGATACCGGTACTTTTGAATCCTTAGCAGATGCTTGTGAGTTTGTTCGTGTTATTGAAAAACGTCAAAGCCAAAAGATAGGCTGTATTGAAGAAGTGGCATTTAGAATGGGCTTTATTGATAAAGTACAATTAATGCTATTAGCTGATAAGTATGCCAAAAGCGGCTATGGAGAATATTTAAGGAACCTAAAAAAGTAGGTCTACAGATTATTTAATAGGAGTCTGAGTTACTTTTTTTCAAATAGGCAGTTGCTTTGTCCTATTAAAAATGGCTTTTTCATATAAACAATGAACAATTTTTGAAATTCATTGTTTATTGTGTATGTCAATTTACTCCATTAAGGATTTAGAACAGGTTTCGGGAATTAAAGCCCATACCATTCGTATATGGGAGCAGCGCTATAATTTTTTACAGCCCTTGCGAACGGATACCAATATTCGCACCTATAATGCTAGTGAGTTAAAAGTTATTTTAAACGTTTCCTTGCTGAATAAATATGGGTTTAAAATTTCTCATATTGACAAAATGACTCCGGAACAAATGGAAGAAAAAATTCTTTCATTGAATCAATTAGATGCAGTAAAGGAAAGGGTGATTAATGGTTTAATTAAGGAAATGGTTTCCTTAAACATGGGTTCCTTTGAAATGCAATTAGATATTTATATTGGACAAAAGGGGATTGAAAGAACAGTTCTTGAAATTGTATTTCCTTTTTTAGAAAGGGTAGGTGTTTTATGGATGACCAATCATGTAAACCCAGCCCAGGAGCATTTAGCAACGAATATACTTAGGCAAAAATTAATTTTAGGAATCGAGAAACTTCCCGCTGTTTTAAATCAAGATAAGAATGTGATTTTATTCATGCCAGAGGGCGAACACCATGAAATTGGATTATTACTCGTCTATTTTTTATTAAAACAACAAGGGGTATTTGTAAATTATTTAGGCGCTAATGTTCCCTTGAGAGATCTTGCTTTTTTAAACGGCATTAAAAAGCCTGAATATATATTTTGTCATATTACTTCCCCTTCCAAACTATTTAAACTGGATCGTTTCATTACCCATTTAGGTCAAATATCCAATGCAACACCTGTATTACTTTCAGGTCAGTTAATTAAGGATTATAAAGGCAAGTTGTCCGATAATATCAAGGTCAAAATAAGTTTAACAGAGGTTCTACAGGTTATCCGTGTTTTATAAGTACCCAATTCTAGTATTTATACGCTTATTTTCATTTAACACATTGATTATCAATATTTAATATTACTAGTTATTTAATATATAATAATATTATTTATCAACTAGTTAACTTTTGTTTAATATATTTGAAAAATAATTAAACAAAAATACGGATTCAAATCATATTTATGTTTAGCTTTGAATCTTAAAAGTTAAACACTATTTTATGTCTACCGCAGAATTTACATTACTACTTACTGAAAATGCTGATTTTTTAAAGCCATTTGCGATTAATTTGACCAAGGACCATGAATCAGCAAAGGACTTATTTCAGGATACCCTTTTTAGGGCATTGTCCAACAAGGATAAATATAATGTGGGTACCAATATAAAGGCTTGGTTATATACAATCATGCGTAATATTTTCATCAATGATTATCGTCGTAAGGCCAAGCAAGCGACTGTTTTGGATAATAGCCCTAACGATTTTTTGATTGATCAAACAAGGGTTAAAGTGTTAAATGTTGGGATTACTAACTTAAATTTGAAAGAGGTAAATAAAATGATTTATGATTTACCTGATTTATTTAGAACCCCATTTACTTTGTATTTTGAAGGATATAAATATAATGAAATATCAGATGCATTAAATGAACCATTGGGTACAATAAAAAGTAGGATACATTTTGCACGAAAAATTTTGAAACAAAAAATTGAGCGATATTAATAAATGACTACGCATTCAAATAAAGCATTAGTAATTGGCGCCGGATTTGCTGGCTTGTCTGCTGCTTCTTTTTTAGCAAAGAAGGGGTGGTCCGTCACTATTGTTGAAAAAAATGAAATGCCTGGTGGGCGCGCACGAAAATTTGAAGCGGAGGGATTTACATTTGATATGGGCCCCAGTTGGTATTGGATGCCAGATGTATTTGAAAAATATTTTGGTTCCTTTGGAAAAAAAGTTTCAGATTTTTATGAATTACAAAGATTAGATCCTTCCTATCGTGTTTATTTTGAAAAAGCAACTTGGGATTTGCCGGCGAATTATGAGGCATTAAAAAATTTATTTGAATCTATTGAACCTGGAGCGGCTATTGCATTGGACTTGTTTTTGGCAGAAGCAAAATACAAATATGAAGTGGGTGTTGGTAAATTAGTTTACCAGCCAAGTATATCCATTACTGAGTTTATTGATTATGAGTTAATTAAAGGTGTTTTTAAGTTGGATGTATTTCAGTCCATGAAAACCCATATTGCTCGTTACTTTAAGCATCCCTATATTCAATTTTTAATGGAATTTCCTGTGTTATTCCTAGGGGCGCTTCCTGAAAATACGCCAGCATTATATAGTTTAATGAACTATGCAGATATTAAGGGCGGAACTTGGTATCCGCAGCATGGCATGTATAGTATTGTGGAAGCGATGGTTAAAGTTGCTAAGTCATTGGGTGTGCAATTTAAACTAGGAGAGGAGGTAATGCAAATTGTGGTAGAAAACGGAATTGCAACACAGGTTATTTCGAAAGTGAATGAAACCCGGATTCAGGAAAATTATTCCTTTGATGTATTAATTGGTGCTGGTGATTATCATCACATCGAGACCAAGTTATTGGAAAAAAGATACCAAAGTTATTCCCCAAAATATTGGGAGAGTCGGGTTTTGGCGCCAAGTTCGCTGTTGTATTATCTAGGGTTAAATAAAAAATTGAAGGGGGTTACGCATCATTCTTTATTTTTTGATTCTGATTTTTCAGTGCATGGCAGTGAAATTTATAGTAACCCAATGTGGCCATCTAATCCGCTATTTTATGCCAGTGTACCTTCTGTTACGGATGCTACAGTGGCGCCAATCGGCTGTGAAAATTTATTTTTACTCATTCCAATAGCAGCTGGATTGGAAGGGGATACAGCGGATGTTCGGGAAAAGTATTTCAATTTAATTATTGAGCGATTAGAAAAAAAATGGGGTCAAACAATCACCGATGCTATTGTTTACAAAAGATCCTATGCGGTGGCTGACTTTAAAAATGATTACCATTCGTTTAAAGGGAATGCTTACGGCTTGGCAAATACGTTACTACAAACCGCATTTTTAAAGCCAAGTTGTAAAAGTAAAAAAGTAAAAAACTTATATTACACCGGACAATTAACGGTTCCAGGTCCAGGAGTGCCGCCAAGTTTAATCAGCGGAGAGGTAGTGGCAAATTTAATATGCAAACAATATAATAAACTATAACAATTATGTCCACTTTAAAATTGTATGATGAAGCTACTGCCTATAGTAGTAAGTATACAACCTTAATGTATAGTTCAAGCTTTTCCTCTGCGATAAAGCTATTGCATAAGGATTTGAGACAACCTATATTCGATATTTACGGCTTTGTGCGATTTGCAGATGAAATTGTAGATACTTTTCATGATTATGATAAAGTTGCCCTTTTACAACAATTTAAAATAGATACTTATCAGGCTTTATCACAGGGGATTAGTATGAATCCTATTTTACATAGATTTCAATTAACTTTTAATAAATATAAAATTGATCCTGCCTTGTTAGATGCATTTTTATTGAGTATGGAGATGGATTTATCTAAACAGCATTATGATGATCAATCTTATAACACTTATATCTATGGTAGTGCTGAAGTGGTTGGATTAATGTGTTTGTATATATTTTGCGAGGGCAATCAAGCGCAATTTGAGGAGTTAAAGCCGTCGGCAAAAAGTTTGGGAGCAGCATTTCAAAAAGTTAATTTTTTAAGAGATATCAAAGCTGATTTTGAAGGTTTGGATAGAATGTATTTTCCTAATTGTGATTTTTCTAATTTTTCACAAGCAGATAAGGATAAAATTGAGGATGATATCCAAAATGATTTTTCAATAGCACTTGCTGGTATTAAGCAGTTGCCATTAAAGGTGCGATTTGGAGTATATGTTGCTTTTAAGTATTACTATTCTTTATTTAAAAAAATAAAAAAAGTACATCCGCATTCAATTTTAAAAACAAGAATTAGAATTCCTGATTATGGCAAAATTTTCATTCTAGCCAAGGCAAGTATTCGTAGTCAATTAAATTTATTTTAATAAATTCAATAAGTGGAGCAAGTTATATTAGTAGATAAGGAGGATTGTGAAATTGGCGTAATGGAAAAAATGGAAGCACATAAGCAACCTGTGCTACATCGTGCTTTTAGTATTTTTTTATTTAATCCACAGGGTAAAATGTTATTACAACAAAGGGCTTTAACAAAGTACCATAGTGCTGGCTTGTGGACGAATACTTGTTGTAGCCACCCACGACCAGGGGAAACATTGGAAAATGCGGTTGCAAGAAGGTTGATGGAGGAAATGGGCATTACCGCAAAGGTTTCCAAAGCATTTGATTTTATATATCAGGCGGAATTACCTGATAATTTAAGCGAATATGAGTTTGATCATGTTTTTATTGGAAATTATGATGCTGATGTGCGTCCTAATCATCTAGAAGTCGCTAATTTTGTATACCAAAGTATTGAGGAGGTAGAAGCTAATTTACAGTCGTACCCTGAAAAGTACACCGTATGGTTTAAAATTGCTTTTCCAAAAGTGGTTGCATGGTATCAGTCTAATTCTTCATTAAGTTAAAATATATTTTATATGATTTTTTTATTTGTAATGTTGTTGACATTTATAGTAATGGAAGGAATTACATGGTTGACGCATAGGTATGTCATGCATGGATTTTTATGGGTATTGCATGAGGATCATCACCAACCTACAGGCCATATTTTAGAAAAAAATGACGCGTTTTTTTTAATTTTTGCGATACCAAGTATGCTTTGTATATTTTTTGGTACTTTTAAAAATATGCCATGGTTGGCGGGATTAGGATCTGGAGTTGCGATGTATGGGTTTGCTTACTTTGTAGTACATGAAGTGATCATTCACCAACGTATTAAATGGTTTACACGCTCAAATATTCGTTATATTAAAGTTTTGCGTTGGGCACATAAAATGCATCATAAGCATCTAGATAAACACGAAAGCGAAAGCTTTGGCATGTTGTTTGTTGCAAAAAAATATTGGGATAAAGTAAAACGCGACGAAGCAATACAAAATAATGGATAATTATTTATGAGTCATGCAAATCCATCGCTTCCTACTGCGCCAAGCTATGATTACATTATCGCAGGTGCCGGAGGTGCTGGCTTATCTTTATTGCATTACCTACTAGCTTCCCCAATTTTATCCAATAAGCAAATTTTAGTGATCGATCAATCATTGCATAAAACCAATGATCGTACCTGGTGTTTTTGGGAAATTGGTGATCATGAATTTGAGTCCTTGGTGCAGCATCGTTGGGATACCATTTCAATTCATGCGGGTTCTTTTTCAAAAGAATTAACTACAAACCCTTTTTCTTACAAAATGATACAAGGGATTGATTTTTATAATTATGTTATTACTGCTGCCAAATTAAAGCCGAATGTTCATTGGGTAGAAGCAGCAATTTCAAATATGGCTGAAATTGTATCAGACAATATTCATAAGGAAGTACTAGTAAAATGGGAAGGGGGATTTGCCCAAGGAAAAAAGGTATTTACAAGTATACTTCCTTTTCAAATGAATAGTTTAGCAAGTGCCACTAAGTATGATTCTATCAATCAGTCTGCTAATAAGTTACCTTTTTTATGGCAACATTTCAAAGGAAGAACGGTTAGTTTCAATCAACCAGTATTTAATTCGAAAGTAGCTAGGCTAATGGATTTTAATGTGCCGCAACATGGGGCCACCGCATTTATGTATTTATTGCCTATCAACGAAATGCAGGCATTGGTAGAATATACTTTGTTCTCTGAACAAATTTTAGAAATCTCCATATATGATTTGGTGTTAAACGATTATTTGGCCAAGCATTATCCTGATTTTACTTACACGATTCAGCATGAGGAGATAGGGGCAATCCCGATGACCCAAGAAAACTTTTCAAATTTTAAACCGCCTATATATTCTATTGGTGCATTAGGTATGGCCATTAAGGCAAGTACAGGGTATGCTTTTCAGTTTATACAGCAACAATGTAAAAATACTGTTGTTCAATTAGAGCAAGGGTCTCCGATTCAAACAAATGTACATAATACGAGGCATCGTTTTTATGATGCGGTTTTATTACATGTTTTATTTTATCACAAAATGGAAGGGGCGGAAATTTTTAAAAGAATATTTGCCAAAAACAAAGCAGCTACGGTTTTTAAATTCCTTTCCAATACCTCTACTATTTTTGAAGATATTCAAATAATGCGCTCCCTTCCCACCCCTATATTTTTACCTGCAGCGATTGCTGTTTTGTGTCGGCGGGCATAGGTTTATCCTTTTTCGTTTATATTTTACTAATTTTGTGCTATGGCCTTGTAGTATAACGGATAGTACATGAGTTTCCGAAACTCCAAATCCAAGTTCGATCCTTGGCGAGGCCACAAATCCTTTCAACGAAGTTGAAAGGATTTTTTATTAAAGAGTAAATCAAGCTTGCTTGAATTTACGAAGAAATAAAAAATCCCAACAGTACCGAGTATCGGGGCTGTTGAAAAGGTTTGGGTAAGTCCAGTACGTGAAGCAGACAGCCGAACGAATTGAGTGCTGGCAGTCTTGGCGAAATATAAAAAATCCCAACAGTACCGAGCATCGGGGCTGTTGAAAAGGTTTGGGTAA